>JAMCWI010000048.1 GCA_023481335.1 Bacillota bacterium
CTACCTGGTGCGTCCTTCGGATCATGTGGAACCCAAGAAAATTGCCTTTATCCAATGCGCCGGTTCCCGTGACAGCGCCAAGGGCAACGACTATTGCTCCGCCGTCTGCTGCATGTATGCCACCAAGCACGCCATCATTGCCCAGGAACACGAACCGGGGCTGGAAACCAAGATTTTCTATATGGATGTTCGGGCCTACGGGAAGGATTTTGAAAAATATTACGATCGGGCCAGAATCCAGCACGATGTGAAATATGAAAAAGCCATGATTTCCTCGGTAAAAGAAGACCCTGCCACCAAGAACCTGCTTGTCAAGTACAGAAATGCCGATGGGTCCTTTAGCGAGGAAGAATTCGATATGGTTGTTCTTTCGGTGGGTTTAAAACCATCCGCCGGCAACGCCGCCCTGTCCAAGGCCTGCGGCATCGAGCTGGATGAATACGGTTTCTGCAAGACCTCCGAGTTTATACCGGGCCAGACCACCCGGGAAGGGGTGTTTGCGGGCGGTGCCTTCTGTGCCCCCAAGGACATTCCGGAAACCGTGGTGGATGCCAGTGCCGCCGCAGCCAATGCGTCCCGCTTCCTCAGCACCGTCCGGGGCACCCTGAGCAAGGTGAAGGAGTACCCGACGGAGCGTGATATTACCCAGGAAGAACCCAGGGTGGGCGTGTTTGTCTGCAACTGCGGGATTAACATCGGCAGTGTGGTGCGCGTACCGGAAGTAACCGAGTTTTCCAAAACCATCTCCGGCGTGGTGCACAGCGAAGAATTCCTTTTCAGCTGTTCCCAGGACAGCATTGAGAAAATAAAAGAGCGAATCAACGAACATAAACTGAACCGGGTGGTGGTGGCCTCCTGCACACCCAGAACCCACGCCCCCCTGTTCATGAGCAGCCTGAAGGAAGCCGGCCTGAACTCCTACCTGTACGAACAGGCCAACATCCGGGAACATTCCTCCTGGGTGCACCGGGATAACCCCGATGCGGCCACCGAAAAGGCCAAGGATCTGGTAAGAATGGCCGTGGCCAAGGTGAAGCTGCTGAAACCGGTCTATACTTCCTTTATGGATATCAACCGACAGGCCCTGGTGATTGGCGGCGGTGTCGCCGGTATGACCAACGCCCTCAACCTGGCCGGACAGGGACTTAAAGTAATCCTGGTGGAGCGGGCGGATAAACTGGGCGGCAATGCCCTGGAAGTGAAGTACACCATGAAGGGCAACAATCCCGCCGAGTTGGTTGATCAACTGATTTACGATGTCTTGAACCACCCCAATATTGATTTAAACCTAAATACCACCGTCAAAGAAGTATCCGGTTACTTAGGCAATTACAAAACCACACTGGACACACCCAACGGCGACAAGCAAGTGGAGCATGGTGTGGTCATTATCGCCACCGGTGCCCGAGGCTGCCGCCACCACCGAATACCTTTACGGACAGCACAGCGCGGTGTTGACCCAGCGGGAACTGGAGCACCGGTTGGCCGGCCCCGGCATTGGCAACGCCAAAAACATCGTGATGATCCAGTGCGCGGGTTCCCGCAACAGTGAGCGGCCCTACTGCAGCCGCATCTGCTGCTACAGTGCCGTGAAAAATGCCTTGAAGATTAAAGAACAAAACCCCGGGGCCAATGTCTTTATCCTCTACCGGGATGTCCGCACCTACGGTTTCTATGAAACCTATTACGCAGAAGCCCGGAAGAAAGGCGTCGTCTTTGTACGCTATACCCTGGAGGAGCAGCCCAAGGTGGAGGCCAACGGCGAGAAGTTAAAGGTAACCATCACCGATCCCATTTTGAAGAGGGAACTGCAATTGGATACCGACCTGCTTGCATTAAGCACCGGCATTATTCCTGCGGCAGGCACCGATGCCTTAAGCCAGACCTTCAAGGTCTCCCTCAATGCCGACGGTTACTTCCTGGAAGCGCACATGAAACTGCGTCCGGTGGACTTTGCTGCTGACGGCTTGTATCTCTGTGGTTTAGCCCACTCACCGAAACTTATTGAAGAATCCATTGCCCAGGCCAACGCCGCCGCTGTTAGGGCAGTGACCCTGTTATCCAAGGATAAACTGGAGTCCCTCGGCAATGTGGCAATGGTCAATCCCAAGTGGTGCAAGGGCTGCGGCCTGTGCGTCGAGGCTTGCGCCTACGGGGCAAGGGTTCTTAACGAACAAACCAGAGTGGCGGAAGTACTGGATGTACTCTGCCAGGGCTGCGGCGCCTGTGTGGCTTCCTGCCCCAGCGGTGCCTGCCAGCAAAAGGGCTTCGAGAAAGAACAAATCTTGGCCATGTTGGATGCCAGTAACAGTTAGGCTGAAAAGGAGGGTTATCTAATGAGTGTTCCAGAACAAAAAATTCAATCGGAGTTCGAACCCAAGATTATCGCCATACTCTGTAACTGGTGTTCCTACACCGGTGCGGATTTGGCCGGTACAGCCCGTATCCAGTACCCCCCCAACGTGCGGATCATTCGGGTGATGTGCAGCGGTTCAGTAGACCCCCTGTATATGATTAAACCCATCTTGGACGGTGGCGACGCCGTTCTGGTGGGTGGCTGACACGAAGGCGACTGCCACTATGGTAGTGGCAATTACAAGGCCCGTCGCAAAGTGGCCATTGCTAGAAACGTGCTCCAGCAGTTAGGTATACCCGAAGAGCGGCTGTGGTTGCGGTTCATCAGTGCTTCCCAGGGGGCATACTTTGGCGAAGTCATCAGCGAAATGACCCAAAAACTCAAGCAAATAGGACCTAACCCGCTGCGCAAGAACTGGGAAATCTAAGGTGGGAGGCGTTGAAGCATGAAAACATACACGTTAAAAACAAGCGGGGGTGATACCCTCGGTGCTGTCTTGGAATTTTTGAAATCCTTAATCACCTCCGGTAAAGTGAGTGCCGTTTTAGTGCCCCAGGAGGTTGCAGCCAAGACCAACGTGGTTCCCGCTTTGATCCGGGATCCCGAAATGTTTGGTGCTGCCAATCCCTTTGCGCCGGTCAACGGCTTAAACGTGGCCAGACTGGTGGCCAATCTTTCCCGCAACCTGCCGGAAAAGGTGGCAGTGGTGCTGCGTTCCTGCGAACTGCGTGCTTTATATGAGTTGGTTAAACTACAGCAGGCTAAGTTGGATAATCTTGTCATAATCGGCGTAGACTGTGCAGGCACCTTTGCCGCCAAGGATTATGCCGATATGGTGCAGCAAAATAAAGTGGACGCCAAAAAGTGGGTCAGCCAAGCCGCAGATGGTAAAAACCCCACCGGCATGGATCTGCGCCGGGCCTGCACCCTATGTGCCTATCCCGAAGCCAGCAATGCGGATATTATCCTGGGCTGGCTGGGTATGGGCGGCAACCTGCTGATCGCGGCCAAAGACAGTGTGGACCTGTCCGGCGCAGCCGGTCTGGAATCCGCCGGTGCGCCGGATACCCGGGTTAAACTGTTGGAGAAACTGGCGGAAGAAAAGGGCCGGGCCAAGACCCAGGCCATTGCGGAATTCAAGAGTTCTGTGGCCAATATGGAAAAACTGGCTGAAGTGCTGGCCACCTGTATTAAATGCCAGAACTGCCGCCAGGCCTGCCCCATCTGCTTCTGCCGTGAATGCGTCTCCGCCGGTCCCATTTTCGACCACAACGGCGACAAATACATGGAATACGCCCGGAGAAAGGGTGCCATTGAACTGCCCACAGACACCACCCTGTTCCACCTGACCCGGGCGAACCACATGGGCCTCTCCTGTGTGGGCTGCGGCCAATGCGAAAACGCCTGCCCCATGGACATTCCCGTGGGACTCATGTTCCAAGCTCTGTCCCAAGCCAACCAGGATCGTTTCCAATATGAACCCGGACGTTCCTTAGAAGAGCCCATTCCCATCACCGTCTACAAAGAACACGAACTGGAAGAACTCAATACCGGTAAACACTAATACAAGCGGGGCCGTTGCAAAACGAACTAAATGTTCGTAGAGCAACAGCCCCTTTAAATTAGGCTCTGTATCGTTTATTGTTGATATTTTATTGAAAATGTGTTAATATTTGTCAATGACTTCTTCTAAAATGTCCCGATTATCCAACAATCGCATAATTTTATACCCGTCTTGCTCAGTTCGGAGCAGGTCATGTATTATTTCCAATAGTTCCTCCATCTCATCTTTGCTCATTAGTGGGAGGAATTCTTTCAGTTCAGATGGGTCAGCGTAAGGGGAGATCATTCCATTCACTTCCTTTGCCCGTTCTCGTGTTAAAATATGCAAGAGGGATGGGGAAGGTTACAAAGCAGGGGCAGGCGGGGACGGTTCTTGCTTGCCCAAACCCCACCGTTATCATATTCAGGCAAAATTTTTGATACTTTACCGGAAACGGGCGACCACAGGTCGCCCCTACAAAAAATCAACAGTAACCTTTAACAGAGCCTTTGTTTTAAAAAGCAATTTCCAAATGTCCGATTTCATCACCGCGATGGTTCTTCAGCGTGGGCCGCCATAAATGACGCAGGCACTCAAATTCCGCATCGGTGATATAATTTAATTGTTTGAGCACCTCGATCACCACCGGGTCAATGGCTCTGTAATTCCCATCTTCAATTTTCAGGGCCAGGCCGATACCCCGGTTCACAATACCGATGCAGTAAACGCCCTCAGCACCCAGTTTGGCCACAATATTGCCTTTGGTAACTTCCATGAGGACGGTATCCAGGCGGTCGGTGCCGGCGACAAAGTAGGGATGGGAGGTCATGGCGTTCCGTATGGTGTTGAGAGCCTCCACCCTGGCCGGGTTAAAATACCCCTGGGGTAAGGACAGGCGGGCGTAGGCCATGGCCATGTTGCGAAGGGGCAAACCAAAAACAGGCACCCCGCAGCCGTCTATACCCACATACACCTGTTCAGGGGAAAGGGCGGCGCATTCACAAATGGTATTTAACATTTCCAGTTGCACCGGGTGTTCTCGATGGATATAACCTGTTAAAGGAGCCTCCAAAAGCAGTGTCAGCGCAATCATGCCGCTGTGTTTGCCGGAACAGGCATTATTTAACGACTCGAATTTTTTACCCGAGGCGATTAGTTTTTTAGCACTGGGTATGTGCATGGGAGCAGAGGAGCCGCAGTCCAAATGTGTTTCTGTCAGCCCCAGCTTTTGTAAGATGCCCTGGACTGCCTGCACATGACGTTCTTCCCCGCCGTGGGAAGATGTAAATAAAGCGATTTCCGGACCGGTTAAGCTGAATCTCTCTACCACGTCCCGTTCGATTAAAGGAATCGCCTGAAAGGGCTTGGCGGCGGATCGCCAGAACGTGACGTGATCCGGATCACCCAGACTGAAAAGAGTCTTACCGTCCCGATCGGTGACCAACAGGTGGCCCCGGTGCTGGGATTCCACAAGATTTCCACGGATAACTTTGATCAGGATCTCAGCCAATTTTTAATTCCTCCCGGATTTTTACGTACAGTAAAGTATGGCTATTGTCAAAACAAAAAGTTTTTCCCAAAATCAAATTATATCATACCTCCAAGGAATTATTTCAAAACTTGATTGCTGTGGGAGAAGAAAAACCAATACCGATAGACGGTGAAAAAAACTGCAAATGAAGTAAAAACCCCACCGGGTTAGCAGTGGGGTAGGGGTAAGCAGTATGGGTTAAAGCACCCAGATAACAAATACCAGTTGGAAAATAATTAAGATCGGTATACCAAGGGTAAACAATGTTTTTCGTGTTTTGTGGTGGGCATATTTCATACCCAGGTAGCCGCCCAATGCGCCGCCGGCTAAACAAACAATGAAGAGACTCCCTTCGGATATACGCCAACCGCCGGTGGCCGCGTACGACTTATCCAGGTTGAACATGATGAAGGTTAATAGATTAATGCCGAGCAGGTATACAAATAA
>JAMCWI010000170.1 GCA_023481335.1 Bacillota bacterium
CTCTTCCGATCTGCTTATAAGACGGCTCGTGTTCCTCGTCGATGATGAAAAGCCCCGGACGGGGCATGGGGGCAAAAACAGCCGAACGGGTGCCAAGCGCCACGGCAGCCGTACCTTCCTGCACCCGGCGCCATTCGTCATATCTTTCCCCGTCGGACAGGCCGCTATGTAAAACGGCCACACGGTCGCCAAAGCGTCCGCGGAATTGCCCCACCATCTGGGGCGTCAGCGCTATTTCCGGGACCAGGGCAACCGCGCCGCGACCCAGCGCAAGCGCCCGGTCTATGGATCTCAAGTACACTTCTGTCTTACCGCTGCCTGTTACCCCATACAGCAAAAAAGTTTTAAACGCTCCACTTAAGAGGGCATCTTTTACCGGTCCGAGGGCGGCCTCCTGGCCGGCGGTTAGCCTGAAAGGATCCCCAGGCGGCGCCGCCGCCGGGCCTGCCGGACAACGCCGCACTGTATCGGCGGAAAAGGTAAGTAGTCCCTTCTTTACCAGCCCGGTTAGAACCGCCGAGGAAACACCGGCGGCAACCGCCAACTCGCGCCCGGTCAAGCCGGGACACTCCACAGCCTTTTTCAGGGCTGCCGCCTGGCCGGGTGAACGGCGTTTTTGCAGGGCGCCCGCCAGTTCTTCCCCTGCCAGAGCGCAGTAATAGTGCCTTTCTTCCCTGCGCCCCTTTACTTTAAGGCGTGGCGTGACGAGCAGGTTTAGCGCCTCGGCTGATGAACAAAGGTAGCTGGCGGACATCCAGCGGGCCAGTTCAAGGAGATCCGGCGTAAATACCGGTCCCTCGTCCAGCACACCCTTTATATCCTTTATATTCACTTCCTTTTCCGGGGAGCCGAAACCCACCACGTACCCGGGCAGGTTTTTACCACGGAAGGGCACCAGCACCCTGGCCCCCGGCCGGACTTTGTCCACCAGGGACGGCGGTACGCCATAATGAAAGGAGCGATCCAGCTTCCTGGTGGGTATTTCGACTATAACCTCGGCGTAAAAGCCGTCTTCACACATATATCCTCCGTCCCGGAAGATTTCAAATACCAGCCTAATTATAGCAAAAAAATAACGGGGGGTGAACACCCCGGAGAATGTTGAGTCTAAATGCGGTTTCCCTCAGCGTTTCAGCGCTGCTCTTTGCGGATTTCCATAACCCTGTCCAGGATGCGGTGGGCCAGGGCCTCTTTATCCATTTGCGGCAAAGGTATGGTTCCCCCGCCGGGATAGACCAGGGTAACGATGTTGGTGTCGGTGTTGAATCCGGCGCCCGGCAGGGTAACGTCGTTGGCCACCAGGAGGTCCAGGTTTTTTTCCTTTACTTTGTCCTTGGCGTATTGTTCCAGGTCGTGCGTTTCAGCGGCAAATCCGACCAGGACCTGCCGGCCCTTTCTCCTGCCCAGCTCGGCCAGTATGTCCAGGTTTTTCTCCAGTTCCACGGTCAGCGACTGGGGGGTCTTTTTTATCTTTAAGCCTGCCGCCTGTTTCGGCCGGTAATCGGCCACAGCCGCCGCCTTGATCACAACGTCCGCAGCTTGGAACCGGCCCGTCACCGCGTCATACATCTGGCCCGCGGTTTCCACCGGGACATACTCAACGCCGGCAGGGGGTTTAAGCGCGGTCGGGCCGCTTACCAGGATTACATTGGCCCCCCGCCGGGCGGCCGCCCTGGCCAAGGCATAGCCCATCTTGCCCGAACTCCTGTTGGTCAGGTAGCGGACCGGGTCTAACGACTCCGCGGTTGGACCGGCGGTGACCAGCACGGTAACGCCGCGCATGTCTTTTTCCCAAAGGAGGTTCTCAATACCTTCGTAAATAAGCTCGATTTCCGCCAGGCGCCCCCGGCCCTCAGCCCCGCAGGCCAGCCGGCCGGTCCCCGGCTCGATGAAATGGTAGCCCAGTTCTTTCAAAGTACTTATATTCCGCTGCACAACTTTATTTTCGTACATGTTGACATTCATGGCCGGGCAAAAGAGGACGGGACAGGCAGCGGCCATAATGATTGTGGACAGTAGGTCGTCCGCTATGCCGCACGCCACTTTACCAAGGATGTTGGCCGTAGCGGGCGCCACGACTACCAGGTCTGCCATGGTAGCAAGGTTTATGTGCTGCACGGACCCATCCGGCGGCGGGGCAAAAAGGTCGGTATGCGCCGGTTGGCCGGAAAGGGTGCTGAAGGTTAACGGTGTGACAAATTCCTGAGCCGACCTGGTCATAACCACGTGCACGGCGGCCCCGGCGGAGTATAGGCTGCTCACCAGTTGAGCAGATTTAAAGGCGGCAATGCCGCCCGTCACACCCACGATGATAGATTTTCCGGTAAGCATTAAAAGGCCTCCCGTTATTTAATACCCTGTCTTATTCTTCTATAAGAAATTTTATTCCGGACGATTTCTTTTAGGGCAGTGGTAACCGGTTTGGCGACTGCCTCGCTGTCATCAGGGACGGCTTTTTCCGTAAGCGCCCTGGCTCTCTTTGCGGCAACCACCACCAGGGTATACCGGCTGTCCACTTTTTCCAACAGTTCATCGAGCGATGGTTGGTTCATGGGCACCCTCCACTTCCATCTAACTAAGAAGATATGATTTATCAGGAAAAATCCCTTATTAGTCCCTCAAAAAAGCCTGGCCGGCATTTCTCAGCCCGGACGATTGAAAGCAGCTTTACCACAGCCCGGTTAATTTCATCGTTTACCACAAGGTAATCGTACTTGAGCGCCAGCGTCATCTCGACAGCCGCGCAAGACAACCTCCTCTCTATTTCCGCCGGTGCGTCCGTGCCGCGGCTTACCAGTCTTTCCCGCAATGTTTTCCTGGACGGCGGGGCTATAAAAACCAGGACCGCAAGAGGAAACTTCTTCTTTACCTGAAGGGCCCCCTGCGTATCTATTTCCAGTATGACATCCCTTCCCTGTTCCTGCATTTCGCGCACAAACTGAACAGGCGTCCCGTAATAGTTTCCGTACACCTCGGCCCATTCCAGCAGCTGATCCCTTTTAATCATCTGCTCAAAAATGTCTTTGTCCAGAAAATGGTAGTGGACTCCGTCCACTTCGCCGGCCCTGGGGGGCCTGGTCGTCGCCGAAATGGAAAGAAATATCGATTGTTCTTCATTTAAAAGTGCCTGACAGAGCGTACCCTTGCCCGCACCCGAAGGACCGGAAATCACCAGGAGTATTCCCTTTTTGTTCATATAGCAAAAGGCCTCCGTTAAACGGAAGACTCCTCCGCCTGCGCCGCTGATTCCTTGGAAATAAGCCTGTGGGCGACAGTTTCAGGCTGAACAGCCGATAAAATCACATGGTCGCTGTCGGCGATAATCACCGCCCTTGTCCGGCGTCCGTATGTAGCGTCAATCAGCATCCCCCGGTCCCGCGCCTCGGTAATGATGCGCTTAATTGGCGCTGACTCGGGGCTTACAATAGCAACTATCCGGTTAGCCGAAACTATGTTGCCGAACCCTATATTTATTAGCTTAATCTCCATACCAGCACACCTCTTCCTAAAGCTGTTTACTCGATATTCTGGATCTGTTCCCTTATTTTCTCCAGCTCGCTTTTTGCTTCCACTACAATCTGGCTTAATTCGAGGTCATTTGATTTTGAGGCGATGGTGTTTATTTCTCTATTCATCTCCTGAACTAAAAAGTCCAGTTTTCTCCCCACCGGAACGTTGGAATTGATGCTTTCGCGCAGCTGCGCCAGGTGGCTTTCCAGGCGGACGGTTTCTTCGGTGATGCTTGAGCGCTCGGCATATAGAGACACTTCCGCCGCAAGCCGTCCTGCGTCGAGCCCGCCGCCGTCAACCAGGTCTTTCAGCCGGGCCTCCAGCTTTACCCGGTACTCTTCCACAACCAAAGGCGATCTCGCCTGTATTTTATCTGTTAATGCCCGCAAAACTTCAACCCGTTTGAGAATGTCGGCAGACAAACCCGCGCCTTCTGTTGCCCGCATCTGCACAAGTTGGTCCAGAGCGCTGACGAGCGCTTTGTTCACAACAGGCCACCATTTTTCTACATCTTCTTCAGCTTTTTCCACAGTCAGGACGTCCGGCACCGCCAGGATGTGATTTAACTTGATATCACCGCCCAGTTTAAGAGCATCTTTTAACTCTTTCATTGCCTTATAATAAGCCGTTGCCAGAGCTTTGTCAACTTTCACCTCGGTAAAATTTTCCGCATATTCCTCCATTGAAAAGAACCCGTCGACCCGGCCGCGTGACACCCTTCCCAACACTACCCGCCTGGCCCTGTCCTCCAGTAAAAACAGGGGTCTTGGGAGTCGCAAAACAACTTCACTGTAACGGTGATTCACTGATTTTAATTCAACGGAAAACTTCCGCCCGTCACCATAGGCCTCACCCCGGCCGTAGCCGGTCATACTCTTTAACATACTGTCACCACCAAAGCTAATCTTATTCTATTTATACGCCGCCCATGCGACAAGTGCGACAGGGGACGCAAATGCGGCAGTGAGTGCGACAAGGGGACGGTTCTTATGTCGCCGTCCGATCAGACTGTGCCCGCTGCCTCCCGGAAAGCCTCCCGGGCAGCCTCGACCGTCCGCTCTATTTCCTGCCGGCCGTGTGCCAGAGAGACAAACATGGCCTCGAACTGGGAAGGAGCAAGATAAACGCCGCTGCTCAGCATCGATTTAAAAAAGGCCGCGTATTTCCGGGTATCCGACGTGCAGGCGCTCTTATAGTCCGTAACTTTTTCCGGTGTGAAAAAAGCGCAGGCCATGGAAGCAACGCGAGTAAAACAAACTTCCGCCCCTGCGTCCCGGGCGGCGCCGGACAGGCCTTCGGCGAGCATGGCCGACTTCTGCTCAAGTTCTTCGTAAACACCGGGTTTTCTCAATTCTTCAAGGGTTGCAATCCCGGCCGAAACCGCCAGCGGGTTGCCGGAAAGGGTGCCGGCCTGGTACACCGGCCCGGCCGGCGCGACCATCTCCATAATATCTTTTCTGCCGCCGTAAGCGCCAACCGGCAGGCCGCCCCCGATCACCTTGCCCAGGCAGGTCAGGTCCGGCGTCATGCCGTATAAGGACTGGGCTCCCCCGTAGGCTACCCTGAACCCCGTCATCACCTCGTCGAAGATCAGGAGGCTGCCGTACTCCTCCGTAAGCCGGCGGACCCCTTCCAAAAAGCCCGGAGCCGGGGGCACCACGCCCATATTACCGGCAACCGGCTCAACGATTACCGCCGCTATTTTTTCCCCTTCAAGCCGGAAAATTTCTTTTAAATTCTCCAGGTCGTTATAATTTGCCGTGATCGTGCCTGCGGCGGACGCCGCAGGGACCCCCGGGCTGTCCGGTATGCCCAGGGTAAGCGCCCCCGAGCCGGCCTTGATCAGCAAAAAGTCAGCGTGCCCATGGTAGCAGCCGGCGAACTTGACGATCTTGTCCCGCCCGGTGTAGCCCCTGGCCAGGCGGAGGGCGCTCATGGTGGCCTCGGTGCCCGAGTTTACCAGGCGCGCCAGCTCTATCGAAGGCACCGCGCCGGTGATCATCTTCGCTAAAACCGTTTCCAGTTCCGTGGGTGCGCCAAAGCTGGTTCCTGTCTCCTCAAGGCAGCGGCTGAGCGCTTCTATTACAGCCGGGTGACGGTGTCCCAGAATAAGCGGGCCCCATGAACCAACGTAGTCTATGTACTCGTTTCCATCGACATCGTAAAGCCAGGCGCCGTCACCCCGCCTGATAAAAACCGGGTTTAATCCAACGGACTTAAATGCGCGTACGGGGCTGTTTACACCTCCGGGTATATAGCGCAAGGCCTCTTTATACATCTCCACGGATTTGTCGTTAAACAGGTTAAAACCAACCTCCTCCCAAAAATGTTACTGA
>JAMCWI010000122.1 GCA_023481335.1 Bacillota bacterium
CCATTATGTAACAGATGGGTCTTTATTTTCTTTATGTATGATAAACTTATGCAATATTGTACAAGGTTTCCATTCCTGCGTCCACCCACAATATCTGGAAAAAATGTGAGAATAGTATAAGATATGGCGGAAATACTAGATTTATCATACATAAAGAAAATAAAGACCCATCTGTTACATAATGGATGGGCAGGTGGTTGGCAATTATTTATCAATTAACCAAAAGAAGAATATTGATTTTTGTTTAGCAGCAGTGTTATTATATAAAAGTTGACTCACCGGTTCCTGATTCTGCGGCACTTGCAAAAATCATAATTACTGCTATAATAGAATAGCGTAATAAATACGTAAATAAATACGCGCCCGTAGCTCAGGGGATAGAGCGCCGGCCTCCGGAGCCGGGTGCACAGGTTCGATTCCTGTCGGGCGCACCATAAAAGGTTTTTACAAAAACCCTGCAACCCTTGATAATTCTAGGTTTGCAGGGTTTTTGTTTTTCAGGAGCGGAGTAAAATAACTTGACCCGATAGTCTTGGCAAAGACTATCGGGTCAAAGACCCCGGATTGGTGAGGCTATCCCCCTGTCGAGGATAGCTTAGAAACTTGCTATCTATAAAATCTCGTGATAAAATTGCATTACGGTATTACCGTAATACTGGGGGGATTAGGAATGGAATACACAACAATAACTTCAAAGGGGCAGGTCACTGTACCCAAGGAAATCCGGGATAAATTTATGTGGAAAGAGGGAACAAAACTTAAATTTTTTCTCGATGGCGAGGAATTGAAAGTAAAAGAAGTAACCATAGTCGACGAGATGGAAGATTTGTTAACCAAAGACCTTGCAGATTTGGGATATCAAGGTGAAGAACTTAAAGCTAAATTACTTGAAAGAAAGGCTGACTTAAACAAGGCTTTTGATAAATTTATTGAGGAACGGCTAAGTGAAGAAACAGTACCCTTTGAGGAAGCTATTCGGAGCATTGAAAATGAAGAAGTATGATATCCAACTTTCCAAGGGTGCAGTTCGAGATTTAAAAAAGATGGAACCTGCCCTGCGGGATTTTATGTATAACCGTATTTCTGAAATTGGAGAAGATCCGTACAAAAACGAAAATTTATCAGGATATTTTAAAGAGCTGCAGTCTCAGCATAGTAAATTTAGAGGTGTTGAATATAGAGCCGTTTATTATGTTAATGAAGAAGGCAAGTTGGTAGTTATTGCAATAGTGGGCACTCGGGAAAACATATATAAGGAATTGGCCAGGAGGCTTTGATAATCCCCATATCTTTTATGTATGCCTTATAGTTGTTTCTGTTAGCGAACTGCGGTTAGCGATAAAAAATATTAGCCGGAGATAGTTCTGGTTACAATGCTTAGCTCAGAAGCTTTATTCCTGAGACCTGTTCTAAAATTAGATAATAACTTAGCCAATCAGAAAAGAAAAAGGTAATTAAAACATTGCGCCTTCTTGAAGAGAACCCTGCCTATCCCTCGTTACAAGTCCACCGCATAAAAGGCACTCCATTTTGGGAGGCATATGCTAACAAAAGCGTGCGGATTATTTTTGACAGAAGCAGTGATACAATTCTTCTACTAGTTTGTGGTCAACATGATATTTTGAAAAAGTATTAAACGAGGGGTATAATAATTTCCCAAGTTACTAAATATGATAAGGATGCTGGACTGGAGGATGTTTCCCCTATAAGTAAAGTATAAACGAGGATGAGAACATGAAGAAAATTTCTATTTATTTTGTTAAAGGACTACTTGTCCTGCTGCCGCTGCTGGGGACCTTTTACATACTGGCCTTTGTCTACTCAAAGATTGCCGGGCTGGGGAACGCCGTCCTTTACCCCTTGGTGGGAAGGGAACTGCCGGGGATAGACTTTATTTTTATGGTTGCCACAGTTTGCTTAATCGGTTTGGTGGCCAATTGGTGGATTTCCCGCAAAATAATCGATCTCATTGAAAACTTCATCTGCACCATGCCAGGGGTTAAAAATATTTATAACACCATTAAGGATGCCCTAAAGTCCCTGGCAGGGGATAAGAAAAAATTTGATACCGTGGTATTGGTGAGCTTAAATGATACGGTCAGCAGGTTGGGTTTTTTAACCGTTAAGGATGCCCCCTTCCGGGACAGACAGGGCAGGGAACTGGTGGGTGTATATTTTCCGCAAACCTTGCAGGTGGCCGGGGATATGTACTGGGTGCCCAAGGAATGCATTACCGTCATGGACATCCCTGCAGATCAGGCTTTACGGTTAATCATCTCCGGCGGTGCCACCGGCACCGATCCGGTGGAAAACGGCGATGAATGGCAGGTTGTCAGCAAAAGAGGTGTGAAAAAAGGTACCTGTAAAACTACGTAGTGCAGACAAAAATTGTAAATATAGAGTGGTTTGGTAATATTGTTAACAGGAAAGACGTTAAAGCCTTTTGGAGTTTTCCGAGAGGCTTTTTTAACGCACCTACCAATGGGACAATAAAGTTAACAAAGCAGCCTCTTTTTTCGACAATCAATTGTCCTCTGTTTGACACTAATTAACGAATGAATTACAATAAAAGTATTAAATTTATGTTAAGAAAGAATAAAAAATGACAGTAGCAATTTGCTGCGAAATATTTGTGAATTTTTTTTAGCTCCGATGCAGAAAGGTAGGGGAGGCAGTATGACCTGGCAATCAGCAGTTTTGAGTATGATTGGCGGCATGGGCCTGTTGCTGTACGGCATGTATGTGCTGAGTGAAGGTCTGCAAAAAATTGCCGGGAAGAGACTACGGGAAGCTTTAGCTAAACTAACGAATAACCGTTTAACCGCCATGGGGTTAGGAGCCCTGGTAACGATATTGTTCCAGAGCAGTACCGCCACCACCGTTATTTTGGTCAGCTTAACCAGTGCTTCCATTATCAGCTTGAGACAGACCCTGGCGGTTATTCTGGGGGCCGACATCGGAACCACTGTTACCGCACAGTTAATTGCATTAAAGGCCACCGAAATTTCTCTGCCCATCGTGGGGATCGGGGCAACCATCATTTTCTTTTCCAAGAGGCATAAATATAAACGGATTGGCCAGGTGATGATGGGTTTCGGCCTGCTGTTCCTGGGGCTGAAAATTATGGCGGATGCCATGCATCCCCTGCGGGATGACCCCATGTTTGAGAAGCTGTTGCTGCAGCTGAGCGACAACCCCTTTTTGGCGATGATTGTGGCAGCGTTATTTACCTTTTTGGTGCACAGCAGCGCGGCCACCATTGGTATCGTCATGCTGCTGGCCATGCAGCACATGATCATGCTGGAGTCCGCCATTTACCTGCTGTTTGGTGCCAATGTAGGCACGGCCTTTACGGCGGTTTTATCCAGCCTTGGTTCGTCTCGAGAATCCCAAAGGGTGGCAACGGCACATTTGCTTTTTAAAGCGGTTGGTGTGCTGCTGTTCCTCCCCTTTGTCAGCCCTCTGGCGGACGCAATGACTGCATTGACTTCCAACGCCGGTTTTCAGGTAGCCAACGTGCATACCTTCTTCAACGTTGCCATTGCAGTGCTTTTTGCGCCCTTTGTCTCCCAGTTTGCCCGGCTGCTGGAGTTTATTGTACCGGAGAAGAAACAGCCGGATTCCGATGTTGCTCCCAAATACTTGGATGAAAGTTTATTTAGCAGTCCCGAAGTGGCTATTGGTATGGCCACCAAGGAAATTATGCATATATCCGACCATGTGTCGGATATGACAAAGCAGATTTATCCCTTGTTAAAAACCTACGATCCCGACTTGGCGGAAAAACTGTATCAAAAGGAAGACCATATTGACCTTTTGTCTACCGCAACCAATAAATACTTAACTCATCTCTTAAGACAGCAGTTAACCAAGGATGAGTTCAACAGGACGATGGGTCTGGTGCACATTGTCAGGGATTATGAATATATTGGCGATATTATCGAGAAGAACTTGATGTACAAGGCGGAAAGCAAGCATATCAATAATCTTGACTTTTCTAACGAAGGCCATAAAGACATCATCACAATGCATAATAAAATTATTGAATTGCTTCATGTCTCCAATACCGCCCTTGCCACCAGTAGCTGCATGCTGGCCGAAAAGGCCAAAACGCTGCAGGAGGATATCGTTGATCTGGAGTTCCGTTTACGGATGAGCCATATTGCCCGGATGCAAAGGGGTGCCCAGGAAACCGTAAACACCAGTTTTATACACATGGATGTCATTAATGCCTACTTAAGAATCAGTGAGCATTTAAAGAATATTGCCATGGCCCTGACGGACGAAGTTTCCTGCACCTGGCATGATGAGGCTCTGATCCTAACCCCCCCATCGGAGATGTGGGAAGTAAACGGCAACGGGAAATCAAAAGCAGTTAGCAAACCCGGTTAGAATCCTGCGTAACCGCAGGGTTCTTTTTTTGGCAAGGCGGAAAAGTAAGAATTTTGTAATAATTTGACTAAAGGAATCCATGGTATCTTTCAGAAACTATAGTGTAATCATTCAAAAAGAAGGGGGATGTCAGATGAAAGGGTTGCCGGATGTAAAAGACCTGTCACTGGATTCCGGGGTTCAGCAGATGCTTGAGAAAGCTCGTGCCGAAGGCATAGAGACCGCCTTTGACCGGGCGGTCAAAATGAGTCAATGCGGTTTTGGTTCCACCGGCGTGTGCTGTAAACACTGCCTGGAGGGGCCCTGTCGCATTGCACCCAACGGCAAGGGGGCCCAGGCAGGGGTCTGCGGTGCCAATGCGGATACCATCGTAGCAAGGAATTTCCTAACCAATGTCACGGAAGGGGCCGCCAGTCACGCTGAACACGCCAGGGAAGTTGCCCATGCCATCCTGGAAGTGGTGGAGGGCAAAGCCCCCTATACCATTCAAGATGCAGAAAAACTTATGGCCGTGGCTGCGGGTTTAGGGCTTTCCACCGAAGGCAAAGACACCAACCAACTGGCCAAAGAGGTAGCACTGAAAGCCTTGGAGGATTTCCAAAAACAACACGGCACCTTAAACTGGCTGAAGCTAAGGGGCCATTCAAAGTCTATCGAAACCTGGGAAAAACTTGGCTTGCTGCCGGTTAATGCTCACCTGGAAATCGCCAAATCCCTGGCCCGCCAGGTGATGGGCGGCGATACCGACCCCGCCAACTTACTGCTTGGTGCTGTCACCATGGGCATTGTGGATGGCTTTGCAGGACTGCATATGTCCACCGACCTGCAAGACATCCTGCTGGGAACGCCAAGAGTGGTAAAATCCCAATACCGCTTGGGTGTTATTAAGGAAGAGATGGTAAACATCTCGGTACACGGGCATATTCCGCTGCTGTCCGAAAAGGTTGTGGAATGGGCCGGCAAACTGAAAGATCAGGCAAAGGAAGTCGGGGCCCAGGGAGTCAACGTGGTGGGTGTATGCTGTACCGCCAACGAAGTACTCATGCGCAAGGGCGTGCCGGTGGCCACCAATTATGCCAGCCAGGAACTGCCCATTGTGACCGGTGCCCTTGAAGCCATGGTGGTGGATATCCAGTGCATCATGCCCGGACTGCAGACGGTGGCCGGTTGTTATCATACCGAAATCATCACCACCCTGCCCTACGCCAAAATGTCCGGCACCACCCATATTGAATTTACGCCGGAACAGGCGGACGAAGCGGCCCGGGAAATTGTATTGAGGGCCATCGAAAACTTTTCCAAACGGGATCCGAGAAAAGTCAATATCCCCAACGAGGTTACCGAAGCCTATGCCGGTTTCTCGGTGGAACAAATCGTTGAGGCCCTAA
>JAMCWI010000012.1 GCA_023481335.1 Bacillota bacterium
GAGAATTAACCTTCGAGCAAAGAATGATATCGACATATCAGCTTTCTTTGGCGAGATTGCTGCCTACAAAGCCGAATTTGCTTTTAATCTTGTGAAAATACTTCGCGAAGGGAAAGGAAAGCTGCGCCTGCCGGATTACATTGACGGCGCCTTTAAATTTATAATATGAACCGAACAAATTCCATTGATAAACCGATAGTTGTTGTTGCTGGCCCTGGTGCTGGTAAAACCCGCGGTATGGTAAATGAAATTGTTTCTGCTGTTGATGTTCTTAGCCCACATCGTTATCTGGTAGCGATCACATATACTAACGCAGCGGCAATGACCATTCGCGACCGGTTGTTTAAGCAAATTCCAACACAACGAAATATTTTTGTTGGAACAACTCACTCGTTTCTTAACAGGTTCATCATGCAACCATTTGCTACAATCTTTGGGGTACTTCCCGAGAACCGAATTTATGGCGCAATCAACGTACAATCGATTGCTACAGAAGGTGGGAAGAAGAAGCTCGAACCTCTAAGCCTGAACAAGGCAAGGGGAGCCATTACAAATCGACTATTAGAGAAGGGCGTTGTCCCATATGATGCCATGCTCAGCATTGCTGAACGCCTACTTACCGATAAAGCAATTAGGGATCGAGTCTCGCGTCGACTGCAATTCATTTTCATTGACGAATTTCAGGATGCCGACACAAGACAATTTAGGCTGTTTGACGAACTTCGGAAAGCAAAGCTCACTAAGATTTATGCCGTCGGCGACCCTGAACAATATATCACCGGCTTTACATATGGAACACGCGGACAAAAACCTCCAGAGTTTAATAAGATTCCTTTCTTCAATTTTTTAGGAAAGTCTACGAGATCCGAAAATATAATCAACCATCGAGCCAATGGTGAACTCGTTGACTTTACCAACCAGTTTCGATGCGATTTTCAGCAGAGAGCGAACAAGCCTCACAGAGGTGAAGCTCGCGTGCTTTATCTTGATGCCGGAGATTTGAATCTCGTCATCAAGAAGTTTCGCAAACTGACGGAAAATATAGAGCGTAAGGATCAAGAAGTTTCACGACTTTATCTTGGTTTTGAAAACAAGACTTTTGACACAGTACGGGAGCATTTCGGCATTATACCTGTTTCTAATGACAGCAGAAAGACAAAAACGATTCTTGGTGATACATTGGAGTTACTATCTTTGGCACTTGGAGTCAGCCAAAGGCATGCAAGGGAACAGTTTAATTTAACACTTCTCGAATGGCGCCATCTAGGAATAATAGTGCTCCGAAAGTGTCAGTTAGCAGAGTTTGACACGGAGATGTTTTTTGAATTCCTCAAGGAACATTTCGGCAATGTAGCATCCAAAACCAGGAAAGAGGCGGTTCAAGAAGGTCTTGAGCAAATCAAGAATGTGATGGTCGCAGGGCTGCATTTAGGCAACTCGGAACGTTGCTCATCAATTAACAAAGCAAAGGGTCTTGAAGCTGATGCTGTTTTAGTCGTCGCCAGGACTTCGAGTGAATTGAAAAAATGGCTAACAGTCGATCTCATCAAACGTCAAACTGATAAACTTGATATGTGCCGCCTCGGCTACGTGGCCGCTACTCGTCCACGCGAGTTGCTATGCTTTGCTTGTCTTAAACCGCTTGATGATGAAGCTCGGTATTTACTCGCGGCTCGCGGCATTGCTATAATTTCCTCGATAGCCTAAGCCGCCTTCGTATCATCGGTGTTCTGTTAAGACCCCAACATACCAATAACAGCTAGATATAGCACATAATCCCTGGCAAAACACCTGACGAAAAATGGTGAAATTGCTCTTTGATAAGCAGGAATGGACCCCTCCTTGTGTGGAATTCTTCTCCAAAAGATACTGAGGGGGACTCAACATTGGCTCCACTTCCTGCTCATATTGATCCGCACGAGATCGAAAAAACACTGAACAAGATGTTCTCCCCGGAATGGCTAAGAGATACGGCGGCCAAAGTCGGGTACGTCCAGCGCAGCCGGAAGATCGATCCGGCGACCCTGTTCTGGATCCTGGTTCTTGGTTTTGGGGTCGGGATGCAGCGCACCCTCGCCTCTTTAAGAAGGGCCTACGAAACCGCAGCGGCGGAAACGCTTGTCCCGTCCGCCTTTTATTATCGTTTTAATAAAGGTCTCATAGACTTTCTCAAAGAGTGCCTGGCACACGGCATAACAGATCTCGCCAGTCACACCAGCCTCACCCTTTCAGATAAATTGCAAGGTTTCAAGGATATCATCGTGGCAGACGGCACGGTCATCAAGTTACACGATAAATTGGCCAAACAGTTCCCTGGAGCGAGGCACAAGGCAGAACTCAAGCTCCACACCGCCATCGGACTCACCGGCAACACCAAAAGCATAGGACTTTTTTCCGGCAACACCGCCGAGATCAAAACAATCCGTATCGGTCCCTGGCTCAAGGACCACATCCTGCTGTTCGACCTCGGATACTTTAAGTATGAACTGTTCAGCAGGATCAGGAAGAACGAAGGCTACTTCGTCAGCCGGCTGAAAACTACGGCCAACCCCACCATTGTCTCGGTGCTGCGCACCTACCGTGGCAATGCCATCGACCTGGCCGGCAAAAAACTGCAGGATGCGCTCTCCCTTCTAAAGAGGGAAGTAATCGACGTCCTGGTCGAGGTCTCTTTCAAGGGCAGCGCATCCAGACCGAAGAAGACCGAGGGGGACACGTTCGAGGTCTATCATCCCAAGAACGGAACACCCAAGACCAACGAGACATTCCGGCTGGTAGGAATATTCGATAAGGAGAGCAATGCTTATCATCTCTATCTCACCAGCCTCTCCCCGGAGCAACTCCCGGCGGAGGATGTGGCGCTCCTTTACCGGGCACGCTGGAGCATCGAACTCGTCTTTAAGGAGCTGAAGCGCTTGTATAAACTGGACGTGATCTCCAGCGGAGCGCCCGATATCGTGGAGTCGCTGGTGCTGGTGGCTATGCTGACCCTGGTCGTGAGCCACCGGGTGCTCAACCAGATACGGCTTCTGGCGCCGGAGAAGAGCCAGCGCTTTACTCCCCTTCGCTGGGGTGAATCCTTCTATTCAGCAGCGCCTTTCGTCATGACCCGCACCCTTAAATACGCCGGAATCGATGAGGATCCTGTAATGCTCTTACTCTACTTTATGGGCGAGAGCGTTGACCCCAACGTCAATCGAAAACGTTTGTTGTCGCCTTGGGTCCAAGCTAATTCCCAGGGATTAAGTTCTATTAATGATATATTTGGTAAATAGATCACGCATGGTTATTAGCGCCGGAAGGAATTAGGTTATTTTTTACGAATACTATCTTTTGGAGGTGATTGGAATTGCGCAGCGAATCCTTGACTGCGGCGGTACGCAGTCTGGTCTGGCCGGTGTGTCTGGTAGGGGCCAAAGAAAATGACAAGCATAACGTTATGACTGTGGCCTGGATATCCCAGGTTTCCCACGATCCCCTGCTGGTGATGGTTTCTATTGCCCCGGGGCGGTTTACCCACGATCTGATTGTCCGGACCGGCGAGTTTATGGTGAGCATCTTAAACGCCGAACAACAGGAGATGTCCGCTTTTTGCGGCTCCCGTTCGGGAAAAAACGTAGACAAGATCGCCCAACTTAATTTAAAAACGGAGCCGGCAAGCGTGATCAAGGTGCCCCGCCTGGCCGGCTGTGTAGCCAACCTGGAATGCCGGGTGGTGTCCCAGTATCCCGCCGGCGACCATACTCTTTTCATCGGTGAAGTGGTAGCAGCCGATGCAGCGGCAGAAGAAATCCAGCCCCTGATCATGTACCGGGGAAAACCCGTGCGATTCCGGTGATCTACACTAAAGAGACTCGCCGGAAGACGACCTTCGCCTTATGAACAGCTTCCCGGCAATGTCTCTCATCTTCATGAGTCAACTTCAAAACTCCGAGCCCTTATAAATCAAGGATTCCAGAACACAAATAATTAGCTTTACCCACCAAAAAATTTATAGAAATAACTCGCAAAAATGAATAATAAAGAGGTTTCACCCAAGTGCTTGTAGAAATGTTAATCACCACAAAAACATACACAAGCAGAGGTGAAACCCCAGTTATGTATGTTCTGGACGGCGTGCTTTTTCCCTTCGAAATTTTTACGGAAAATTTCAATGAAGAGGATAAAATTTATCAAGTCCTTTCCAAAATAGATTGTCGTCCGGTCAAAAAATACTTCGGCGATAAGGGCTGTGGCCGCAGAGGCACTGAAAAAGCAGCTGTTTTCCGGGCGCTGGGATTGAAGAAATTAATGGGCTTTGTTACTACCAAGTCGTTGGTCGCCTGCCTGTCGTATTCACCGCAACGGGCATCCTGGTGTGGTTTTAAAATATCGAAAGGAATTCCTTCAGAAAGCACCTTCTCCCGTTTTGAAGCCAAAATGACCGGCTTGCAACTCCAGGAAGCATTAAACAATATCTGCGCAAAACTGGCGCAGGAATTCCTTTCTTTAACCGGCTCCACCGGTCAGGTAATCATCGACAGTACCGATATCCCGGCTCATGAAAAACCTGCCAGGGAAAGCACAACGGGTGCTTCCTTTGGACACCGCACCGCCTCTACCGGGGCAAGCGAAATGTTTTACGGTTACAAACTTCACCTGGCCGCCGTAAACACTTCTGCGGGTCCGGTGCCGGTCGCCGCCAGGGTGGCTTAAGGCAAATTATTCGGATGGAGACGGGGAAATTGCCCCGAAATTAATGCCGGAAGCCTGCGGTTTCCACAAAAGCGTCCTGGGTGATCATCCTTCTTATTACCTCATGGATGCCGGCTATGACGCCGGTTCCTATACCGTCAGGCGCTTTTAAAAAAAGGGCGGGCAATCATCAAGCGCAACCACCGTGGCCATAAGAACACTTCTTCGGATTTCACCGGTGAAGGTACGCCCTGTTGCCCTGCCGGGCAGCCGATGGCATACTACGGGACGGATCAGAAAAAACTTGTCAATAAATTCCGTTGCCCCAACAAGTGCGGCCAGGATGTAACCGGCCAAAATGAATGCGGCTGTGATCATCCTTGAATTCCAAAGAATTTATTAACGATTTGTTGAATTTAAAATAAATTTTACTTCCTTAATCTGGAGGAGACAACTGGTGACAGACCAAAATCAAGGAGAAATAAACTTACAAAAAAAGAATATTTCAAGCAGGTCATGGTTAAAGAAAGTTGGAATTTCCCTGGTTATTCTCTCTTGTGTTTTTTATGGTGCTTTATTACTCGTACCCTTTACCCCCTTATCCAATGAATACAAAAGCATTTATATCCTCATACTTGTTATTTTAGGAGAAGCATCTTTCTGGCTTGGCGGTTTTATATTAGGGAGAGAAATTGCTATGAAATATAGAAAATATCTGAATCCATTGCATTGGTTAAAAAAGAAAACTGGCTCCAAGTAAGAATTACTATGTCACATTTTTAACAAAGTGAGGACAAATTATAATCATATTTCCTTAGCATCCAGAATTATCCATAATAGGTTCGGATACCCCAAATAATATAGTTAATTGGCCCAGCACTTTGAACCCTGGGGGCCGCAGGTCTCTGCGGCCCCCAGTGGTGGATCTTGCGGCCCGGGCCGGGTTATGCTATAATGAGTTTTACGAAAATAACAAGTATGAGGATATAAATGCTTTTGTATTCATTGGATAAGGGGGTAAAGGGT
>JAMCWI010000043.1 GCA_023481335.1 Bacillota bacterium
CTCACCGGTGGCGAACTCTTTATGGCAAAGAGGAGGTTATAAAGGTGCTTATAACCACTGTCACCACCTTGGGCATTCGTTGCCCGGAGTGCGGCGATTTAGAATTTCATAACCTCTCACGCTTCGCCCTTTCCGGCCGGGGTAAACTGCAAATCAGCTGCTCCTCCTGCGGTGCTTTTCTGCTGGGCGTTGTCAGCAGGCCCCCCGGCAGCTACTGGCTGCAAATTCCCTGTGTATTCTGTGAGACCAAACACCTCCGGGAAATATCCGGCGTTCGGCTTTGGGGAAAAGAAACCCATTACCTCACCTGCCCGGAATCCGGACTGGAATTGGGGTATATTGGCCGCCCGGAGGAAGTGAAGGCTCTGGCGGAGTCTCTGGATACGGGTCTGGAGACCCTGATGGACGAGTTGGTGTACGACCAGTACTTTAATAACCCTGCCGTCATGCATCAAGTGATGCAGTGCCTGCAGGAGATTGCCGATAACGGGGATCTATACTGCCAGTGCGGCAATACCCGCATCGAAGTAGACATTTTTCTCGACCGCTTGGAACTGCACTGCAAGGAATGTGATAGCATTAATATTGTCTATGCCGAAACCGAAGAAGACCTTAAAATCATACAACAGGTGGAATCCATTGAGTTGGCCCAGCATGGCTTTAAGTGTCTGGACAGTTTTTCCAACACCCCGAAGCTTACAAAAAAAAACCCGGCGCAGACGGAATAAACAATCTTAGAAACATAATTCCGGGTAACTCGGGTCATACTGTTTCTGACCGTTAACCGGACAGACCGCCCAGCCCCCGCCGGGGAAGATGGTTCCTAAAGACAGCTTGGCACCGGTTCGTCGGCTCGGACACGGTCCGGGCTTTTTATTTTTACATGTCAAAACTACATATCCAAAGTAAGGAGGTTTTATAAAATGCCGTTAGTACCGGTAAAAGAATTATTGCAACGGGCAGAAGAGGGCAAATATGCCGTGGGGGCCTTTAACGTCAACAACATGGAGCTTGTACAAGCGATTTTAGCAGCAGCCGAGGCCGAGAAGGCACCGGTTATTATGCAGGCCAGCCAGGGTGCCATTAAGTATGCGGGCATTGAGTATATTTATGCCCTGGCCAGTTTGGCGGCCAACCAGTCCACCGTACCGGTGGCGCTGCACCTGGATCACGGCACCAGTTTTGAGCAGTGCATGAAGTGCATCCGGGTGGGCTTTACCTCGGTGATGATCGACGGTTCCAAATACCCCCTGGAGGAAAACATCGCCCTTACCAACAAAGTGCTGGAGGTTGCCCGGGCCACCGGCGTTTCCGTAGAAGCGGAGCTGGGTAAAATCGGCGGTACCGAAGATGATATTCATGTGGATGAAAGGGATGCCTTCTTTACCGATCCCGAAGAAGCAAGGTATTTTGTGGAGAAAACCGGCGTAGATTCCCTGGCCATTGCCATCGGCACCGCCCACGGCCAGTACAAAGGAATTCCCCAGCTGGATTTTCCCCGCTTAGAAAAAATCGTCAGCCTGGTGAAGATCCCCATCGTACTGCACGGCTCCTCCGGCGTACCCGACGAAGCGGTTCAGGAGGCCATTCGCCTGGGCGTGCGCAAAGTAAACATCGACACCAACATCCGGGAAGCCTTCACCGCTGCCTGCCGCCAGGTGCTGGAAAACAACGCCCAAGAAATCGACCCCCGCAAAGTCCTCGCCCCCGCCCGTGAAGCCGCTACCCAGGTGATTCGGGAGAAGATCCGGGTGTTTGGCAGTTCGGGGAAAGCGTAAGGGTATTCCTTATGGGTCTAGCCGTCAGCCATCGGCCGTCAGCTGTCAGCCATCAGCTGTCAGCCGTCAGCCATCAGCCATCAGCCTTTTTAGCCTTTAGCCTAGGCTTTAGTTTTTATAGAAGGTTTAGAGGTAAATGCTGAGTGTGGAATTCTTTGGAATAAAACGGTTTGCATAATGAATAGGATTGGGTAAAGAGGCGGTATTCCTTGAGGTGGCTAAAACCCTAAAGCTGACAGCTGAAAGCTGATAGCTGAAAGCTGATAGCTGACGGCTGACCCCAAAGCACTACAGTAAAAGCAAACAGGAGGTATCACACATGCTGATCTTTATAGACACCGCCAATGTCGACGAAATTCGTGCCGCCAATTCATTGGGCGTGATTGCGGGTGTTACAACCAACCCCTCTCTCATTGCCAAAGAAGGCCGGGATTTTGCAGAAGTAGTAAGGGAAATAACCTCCATCGTGGATGGCCCCATCAGCGCGGAAGTCATCAGCTTGGAGGCTGAGGAAATGATTAGGGAAGCGGAGGAACTGGCCGCCATCCACCCCAACATTGTCATTAAGATCCCCATGACCGCCGAAGGCCTTAAAGCCACCAAGGCCTGTGCCGAAAAGGGCATCAAGACCAATGTAACCCTGGTGTTCTCCGCCAACCAAGCCCTGCTGGCCGCCCGGGCCGGTGCCACCTACGTCAGCCCCTTTGTGGGCCGCCTGGACGATATCGGCCACGACGGCATTGCTTTAATTTACGAAGTGGCAGAAATCTTTGATAACTACGGATTGGACACCCAAATCATCTCAGCCAGCATACGTCACCCGCTCCATGTGCTGCAATCCGCCAAGGCCGGTGCCCATATCGCCACCATACCCTACAAAGTGATCCTGCAAATGACCAAACACCCCCTCACAGACAAAGGCATCGACGCCTTCCTGGCCGACTGGGCGAAGCATACGGGCAGTTGACCAATCCTCCGGCCTGCGACTGGAAATGGCCTGTGACACCGCCCGCAAACTTTATAGCGACTGATCACTATTTTAAAGGTGGAATGTACTTGCCTGAAATTGACAAGCCTGTGAATCTGCAGGCTGAATTGGAAGCCAAGACCATGCGGGATTTGTACGCCATGGCCCGGGAGTTGGAAATTCCCGGCTACTATAAACTGCGAAAGAAAGAGCTCGTCTTTGAGATTTCCAAAGTACAGAGCAAGCAAAGCGGTGCCTCCTATGCCGGTGGTGTTCTCGAAATCCTGCCCGACGGCTACGGTTTTTTAAGACCTTCAACCTATGTTCCCAGCAATGACGACATCTACGTTTCGGTCTCCCAAATAAGAAGATTCGATTTGCGAACCGGTGACATGGTCTACGGACAGGTAAGAAGACCCAAGGACAACGAGCGATACTACGGCCTTTTACGGGTAGAACAGGTAAACGGCACCCGCCCCGAACTGGCAGCGGAACGGATGCACTTTGCCGGCCTCACACCCCTTTATCCCCAGGAACGCATCCGGTTGGAAACCCGCCCCGACAGGATTTCCGCCCGGGTCATTGATCTCATTGCCCCCATTGGCAAAGGTCAAAGAGGCCTCATTGTTGCCCCGCCCAAAGCCGGCAAAACCATTCTCATCAAAGAAATTGCCAACAGCATCACCGCCAACCACCCCGAAGTTGAATTATTTATCCTTTTAATTGATGAAAGACCTGAGGAAGTTACCGACATTGAGCGTTCCGTCAAGGCGGAGGTGGTCAGTTCCACCTTTGATGAACCGCCGGAAAACCATGTCAAAGCTTCCGATATGGTACTGGAACGGGCCAAAAGATTGGTGGAAAGCGGCCGGGATGTCGTCATTCTATTAGACAGCATTACCCGGTTGGCCAGGGCCCACAACCTTGTCATTCCTCCCAGCGGCAGAACCCTGTCCGGGGGTGTTGATCCCGCTGCGCTGCATAAGCCCAAGCGGTTCTTTGGCGCAGCCCGCAACGTGGAAGAAGGGGGCAGCTTAACCATCCTTGCCACCGCTTTGGTTGAAACCGGCAGCAGAATGGATGATGTGATCTTTGAAGAATTTAAAGGCACCGGCAATATGGAACTGATCCTCGACCGCAAGCTGGCGGACCGCCGACTGTTCCCCGCCATTGACGTCCAGCGCTCCGGCACCCGGCGGGAGGATTTGCTCCTTTTAAGGGACGAGCTGGAATACGTCTGGAGCCTGCGCAAAGTCATCGCCAACATGACTCCCATAGAATCCCTGGACAATCTGCTGGACCGCATGAGGCACACCAAAGCCAACGTGGAAGTGCTGGGCGATTTCAAACCCAAAACCAGAGTCCAACCCCCAGCCGCAGCCGAGTTAAAACAACCGGAATTCGCACCGCCCCAACATAAACGACAGTACAAGCGCAGGAATTCCGAGGAACAAACAAGAGCATAGAAAAGACCTTAGACATTGGCTGTTGGCTTTTGGTTATTAACTCTAAAGGCCGACGGCCGATAGCTGATGGCCGACAGCCGACCCCAAAGAAATACCCATAAGCATATGTATATTTCCCCATCACCTCGGGTAAACTACTAACAGTCTGTTTATTTCGAGGTGATTTTTCATGAGACTTTCTTTAAATAAAAAACGGTTTCTTGCCATCGCCACCGCCGTAATGATTGCCGGCACGGCCCTGGGGGTTTTGCCCGCCAGCGCCGGACTGGACGAGGTAATAACGGAGGGGGATTATACACCCCCCATGGCTAAAGATGTGGAAGTGGTGGAATACCTGGCCAAACCCGTTGCCAGTGTAAGCAAAGCCCCGGCGGTGCAAATGGAATACCAGGTTCGCCCCGGCGATACCCTTTGGAGTATTGCCGAGAGAACCGGCATTTCCTTGGACCGGTTGGCCGAAACCAACCGGTTGAATCAGGAAGATGTGCTGGCCGTAGGGCGCATCCTTACCATTCCGGGCGGCGATTTTCGTTATCACCGGGTTGCCGGTGGGGAAACCCTCTCCCATATTGCCGGTCAATATGGCATTTCCCTGTGGCAATTAATGACTGCCAATCAGATTAAAAACCCCGACCTCATTAAAATCGGCCATACCCTTACCATTCCCGGTGAAGGCACTCAACCTGTGGTATCTGAGCCCGTGGGGCAAGCCAATATAATTCAAATTGGCGGTTGGGCTTGGCCGGTGGTCGGCGAGGTGACCTCCCACTTTGGTATCCGGGGGGACCGCCCCCATGAAGGGGTAGACATCGGCGGTTGTGAAGGGGCCACCATCGTGGCCGCAGAAAAGGGTCGTGTTGTGTGGTCCGCCCCCAGGGGAACCTACGGCCTGACTGTTATAGTGGATCACGGCAACGGCATTCGCTCCTTGTATGCCCACTGTTCCAAACTGCTGGTTTCTGAGGGGCAACTGGTGGACAGGAACCAGCCCATTGCCGAAGTGGGCAATACCGGGCGTTCCACAGGTCCCCACCTGCACATGGAAGTCCTGCGGCAGGGCGTTCCCCTGGACCCCCTGCTGTTCTTAGGTGCCAGGCACTATACTTATTAACTTATTCATACCATTAGCCCCAACGGCGAGGTATAAACCTCTAAGTAAAAAAATCCCCTATCCTGTGGATAGGGGTAAATTTTTTACGCTATGAAATTTTCCGTAACGCCGTCCCTGATTTCCCATCATCATGTTATTGTTATACAATCGCTGTAAGGGCCGCTTCCGGATCGCGGCCGTCATCATGCGCCAGAAAAAGAGGGAAAAGGTCTCTGCCTTATGTTTATCCAGGGTTGGGGGCGTCTCTTCATAAAAGCAAAGGGGAGCCTGCATTTTCCCGTGACTTGGCTGCTAGGGCAATGCAGTTCCGTGATAACCTGGGATTTTTAAAGTTTGAA
>JAMCWI010000087.1 GCA_023481335.1 Bacillota bacterium
CCGGGTATGCCCGTCTCCCTGTGAAGGCGCCTGCACGGCCGGGTTGGCCGTGTCCCCTGTAACCACAAAAAACATCGAGCGCGCTATTATCGACAAGGCCTTCGAAGAAGGCTGGATTGTCCCCAGACCACCGTTGACGCGCACCGGCAAAAAGGTTGCCGTGGTTGGTTCAGGCCCATCCGGCCTGGCCTGCGCCGACCAGTTGAACAGGGCCGGGCACTGGGTAACCGTTTTCGAGCGCGCGGACAGGGCCGGCGGGCTTCTAATGTATGGAATTCCAAATATGAAGCTCGACAAGCGATACGTGCAAAGGCGGGTCGACCTCATGGCGGAGGAGGGGATCAAGTTCGTGACCGGGACTGAAGTAGGCAGGAACTACCCGGCCGATCTACTGCTAAAAGAGTTTGATGCGGCGGTCCTTTGCGGCGGGGCGACCAGGCCGCGCGATCTGCAAATTGAAGGCCGAAACCTGAAGGGGATCTATTTCGCGGTCGATTTCTTGAGCGCGAATACCAGGAGCCTCCTCAATTCCGGACTGACCGACGGGGAGTTTATTTCGGCAAGGGATAAGGACGTCATTATAATCGGGGGGGGAGACACAGGCACGGACTGTGTGGGCACGTCGCTGCGCCACGGGTGCCGGGGTGTAAACCAGCTCGAAATAATGCCCAGGCTGCCACTGGAGCGAACTGAAAGCAACCCCTGGCCAGAGTTCCCCCGGGTGCTTAAAGTCGACTACGGCCAGGAAGAAGCGGCGGCCCTGTACGGTGGCGATCCACGGCACTACTGCATCACCGCCAAAAAGTTTACCGGGGACGGGCAGGGGCACGTCAAGGAAGTGCACACCATTAACGTGGAATGGGTGAGGGACGACCAGGGCCGGTTCGGGCCGAGGGAAATTCCCGGCACCGGCCGGGTATGGCCCGCCCGGCTTGTGCTCCTGGCGATGGGCTTCCTTGGCCCGGAAGATACCCTGCTTAACCGGCTTGGCGTGGAACGCGACCCCCGCTCCAACGTAAAAGCCGGGTACGGTGATTTTGCGACCAGCGTCAATGGTGTTTTCGCGGCGGGTGACATGCGCCGCGGCCAGAGCCTGGTGGTGTGGGCAATCAACGAGGGGCGCGGGGCGGCAGCGGCCTGCGACCGCTATTTGATGGGATAGACGCGCCGGTCCGCAGATAAATTTTATTTACTTTTTTTAGTACATCATTCAATATAGCTCAAAATAACAGCTACAATTGTAAAAAAATGTTTCGCAAATTGTTAAGCCGCTCCGGCTCTCCGGAAGCGGCTTTTTAGTTTTATCCTAAAAGAACAAAAAGAAAAAATAGACTAAATATGACCAAAAAAAGCGAAAATATTGTATCCTCTATACACGGAATATAAAATAAAAAAATGTAAGTGGAGAAAACAAGTGCCATATGCATAATTTCGGAGATTAAGCCGGCTGGCCGGAACATTATTGAAGATAATAGACAATTATTTTGAAATGAGAAATTATTTTTAGGGGACGGCATCCACAGATAGCGCCCGGGGCAATTGGCTATTTATTCGAATAATCTTAATGGAAAAAATATTATGAAAAATATAAATAATTTTATGACCATATTATTTTCTTGTTCGCCATAATTAAATATAATTTATCTAAACCTGTCTCAGGAGGTGAAAGTTAGTCAGTTGTAAAGAAAAATTTAATATGCAAATACTAAAAAAAGGGGGATTTATGTGAAGAAGTCCGGTTGGCAATTGGTAACCGTATTGGTATTGATAATTAGCGTAATGCTGCTAGTCAGCGGCTGCGGCGGCGGAGACAAATCGAAAGATGACGTCAAGGTCGGCGTTATCCTGCCTCTTACCGGTAGTGAGGCTATGTTTGGCGCCATGGAAAAAAACTCCTTTGAAATGGCCTACGATGAATTAAAGGCCGCCGGGAAAACCACAGTGGGCGGCAAGGATATCAAGCTATTATTCGAGGATGACCAGGGCAAACAGGATGTTGCGAAGTCAGCTACAGAGAAGCTGGTGAACCAGGACAAGGCTGCAATGCTTAGCGGCGGTTATAGCAGCGCCTGCACCAATGTGATTGCCGGTTCCGCCCAGACCATGAATATTCCTTTCCTGATCGTCACAGGTTCCGCGGACGATATCACCAAGAAGGGTTGGCAGTGGGTATTTCGGGGAACCGCGGCGCCGGCCAGTAAATACACCGGAGCCCTGTGGGGTATGCTTGACAACGTAGTGAAGCCTAAAAATGTAGCGTTAATTTATGAAAATACCGATTTCGGTTCCTCCTCGGCCAAAGGCTTCAGGAGCGTATGCCAGCAGAAGGGGATAAACATTGTTTTCGATCAGGCATACGAGGCCGGGGCCATCGACTTCAAACCTATGCTTGCCAATATGAGAAACGCAAATCCGGACATGATTTTTGCAGTTTCCTATGTCATGGACGCCTCCATGATTGTAAAACAGATGAAAGAGCTCGATTTTAACACGAAGTTATTAGTGGGCGGCGGCGCCGGCTACACGATGCCGGAATTCAAGGATAACGCCGGAAGCGCCTCGGAGTATGTGGCTTCCACGACGTTATGGGTACCCAGTGTAACCTGGCCGGGCGCAAGCGACTATTTCAACAAGTACAAGCAAAAATACGGAAAAGAGCCCGATTACCACGGCGCCCAGGCCTACGCAACCATGTACATCATCGCTGACGCCCTGAAGCGGGCGACGGAATTTAACAACACGGGGATTCAGAAATCGCTTAAAGCAACGGATATAATGACAATAATGGGGCCGATTAAGTTTGAAGATTGGGAAGGCTACTCCAACCAGAACAAACCGGTAACCTACGTGGTGCAATGGCAGAAAGGGAAGCTGGAAGTGATTTGGCCGGAGAAAGTCAAGTCCGTCAATTATGTATATCCCGTTCCTGACTGGAAAGAGAGAACCTAAAAGTGAAACCTGGGTAAGTGGAGGGGGCTTGAGCCCCTTAGGTCAGTTTACTAACGATATGGTTGATGCTTGTTGAGGCGGCTGCCCCATAGGAGGGAGTCGTCCGGTGAACCAGACGAAGCAAGGAAGAGAAATTTGTGGCGCGGACTTGGTCGTCCGCGCCAACCTCCTTAAGTACTACGGTAAGACTGCCCAATTTTGCCCGAAGCGCGGCTTCAACACCAGGTCAGCCTTTCAACACTATGAAAAGTCCCTTTTACGCTTAAAACCAACCTTGTTTAACGTGCTTTTTTTGCGTTTAGGAAATATGCGCCTTTCTTGCATATGAGGAGGTAAGCCAATGGAGTTGTTTGGCCAGACAGTGATATGCGGCATCCTGCTTGGAGGCATGTACGCGCTAATTGCCATCGGAATGACCCTGATTATGGGCGTTATGAAAATTATTAACCTGGCGCACGGGGCTCTGGTGATGGTAGGAATGTACGTGACGTATTTTTGTTTTCAAGAGTTTGGTATTGACCCTTATTTTGGCATGTTCCTGTCCATGCCCGTCCTGTTTTTTATAGGCTGCCTGATTCAAAAATATATGATCAACCGGCTGGTTGAAGTAGAATCCATATTGCCTGAAAACCAGGTCTTACTGACAGTGGGAATTATGCTGGTTTTGACTGAAGCCGCGCGGTTGATTTTCAAGTCTGATTACCGTTCTGTAGCCACGGGGTATTCCTCCAGCACTGTTTTCCTGGGCGGTATGTCCATTAGCGTTCCGATGGTTATAGGGTTTTTCATCGCCATGGTTTTTACTTTTCTTTTACATCTCTTTTTGACCAAAACCGATCTCGGAAAATCCATTCGGGCCACGTCGCAGGACCGGGATGCCGCTACTTATTTGGGGGTTAACGCGTCACGGATTACCATGATCACCTTTGGCATTGGTTCCGCCCTGGCTGCTACCGGGGGGTCGTTGCTCCTGCCGCTGTTTTACCTGTGGCCGGATATAGGCCATCTGTTTACCGCAAAATCGTTCATCATTACCATTTTGGGTGGGATGGGCAGCACTATGGGTGCCATAATCGGGGGACTGATCCTGGGGATGGCTGAATCGCTGGGAGCGACCTATATCTCCATGGGGTATAAAGATATGGTTGGACTCGTCATTTTCCTGCTGGTACTGCTGTTCCTGCCGGGCGGTTTTCGGAGTTTGGCGAAGAGGTGAAAAAATGAAAAACAAGAGCGTTCTTATAAACATCGCTGTTTTACTTGCGGCTCTTTTGGTGCCGGTTGTGATAAAGGCCCCCTACCATCTGCATATTATTATCCTAATTATCATCTGGTCCATTATCGGCACTGCCTGGAACCTTCTGGGGGGGTATGCAGGCCAGGTTTCTTTCGGGCACGCGGCCTTTTTCGGTCTGGGGGCTTACTCGGCAGGCCTCCTAAAGTTTCATTTTGATATCTCCCCCTGGTGGGGAGTGCTCCTGGGTCCCATAATCGCCACCCTTGTTTCCCTGCCCATCGGGTTGATTTGTTTCCGCCTGAGGGGACCCTATTTTGCCCTGGCGATGCTTTCCTTGGGTGAAATCTTCCGGCTCTTGTTTACCAACCTTTCCAATTTTACCAACGGCGCCAGGGGAGTCATGATCATGCCGGACATTACCTCGAAAATGTTTTATTATTATATCAGCCTTTTTATCCTGGTCCTTACCTTGTTTACTACGTACCGGATTGTAAACTCCAAGGTTGGCTACTACCTGGTTTCCATAAGGGAAGATCAGGACGCCGCCACATCCCTGGGAATCCCAACCACGCTTTATAAAAATCTGGCCTTGCTTCCCAGCGCATTTTTTACCGGCATGGCGGGAGCCTTTTACATGAATTATGTGGCCTTTATCGACCCCAACATCGTTTTTAACCTGTCCAACGTCTCCGTAATGGTGATCCTGGTGGTCATGCTGGGGGGGGTTGCCACTACCTGGGGGCCTACCGTGGGGGCGGCCATCTATATCTTCTTAGGGGAATTGTTCCGTGCCACCTTGGGTTCGGCCAACGTACTGGTTTTTGGCGTGCTGGTTTGCCTGATTATTTTGTTCCTGCCTAACGGTATTGTTGGTGAGATGAATACGTTGAAACGGTTGGTGAGGCGAAAGAAAGGGCTTCCAGGAGGTGAAAGAAATGAGTTTCTTCGTGGCTAGAAAGCTGGTGAAGCGGTTCGGAGGTCTGACAGCCGTTTCGGATTTGAGTTTTTTCCTTGAAAAAGGCGAGATCCTGGGCGTAATTGGCCCGAACGGATCGGGGAAAACCACTGTTTTTAACCTGATTAGCCGCTTTTTCCCGCTTACGTCGGGGGAGATATTTTTCAAGGGAACCAGGATCGATCAACTGCCCGCTCACAAAATTTGCGAACTGGGTATAGGCAGGACCTTTCAGGTTGTAAAGCCCCTGAAGCGCATGAGCGTCATCGACAACGTAATGGCAGGCGCCTTCCTGAGGACAAACAGCATCGGCAGGGCCAGGCAAAAAGCCGAGGAAATCACTGATTTCTGCGCCCTCGGCCAGTATAAAAATGTTGAGGCCAAAAGCCTGCCAATCGCCCTTCGCAAACGGCTGGAAATAGCCCGCTCCCTCGCCACGGAGCCAGAACTGCTTTTGTTGGATGAGACATGTGCCGGGCTCAACCCCAGGGAATCCGAAGGAGCCATTGCGCTGATCCGGCGGATCCGGGACGCCGGCATTACCATTATAATTGTGGAACACATCATGAAGGTGATGATGGGCATATCAGACAGGATCCTGGCCATTAATTTTGGCAGCCAGATAGCGTTAGGGAAACCTCAGGAAGTGGCAGGTCACCCCGAGGTCATAAAAGCTTATTTAGGTGATGCGCATGCTTAATATTAAAAATCTCGACGTTTCTTACAAGGACTTACAGGTTTTATGGGACGTTTCCTTAGAAGTTAAACAGGGGGAACTGGTAGTGCTGCTGGGTGCCAACGGCGCGGGTAAAACCACAACCTTAAACGCTATTTCAGGCCTGCTGACCGTTATAAAGGGATCCATTGAATTTCTCGGGAAGGATATAACCAGCATGGCCGGTTACAAAATAGCGGGATTGGGTATTGTCCATGTCCCGGAAGGCAGGCGGCTCTTTCCGGAGATGACAGTGCGGGAGAATCTTGAAATGGGCTCCCTTTTTCCCCAAGCCAAGGCAAAAAGAAATGAGACCATGAAAAAAGTCTTCGAATTTTTCCCCATTCTGCAGGAAAAGCAGAACCAGGAGGCCGGCACTTTAAGCGGCGGGCAGCAGCAGATGCTAGCCATCGGCAGGGGTTTAATGGCTTTGCCCAAATTGCTGATTTTGGACGAACCCTCCCTGGGATTGGCCCCTGTTCTCGTCAAACAGATTTTTGAAATAGTGAATGAGATCAACAGCCATGGCGTCACCGTTTTACTGGTGGAGCAGAATGTGGCCCAAACCTTAAACCTGTGTCATCGCGCTTACGTGATGGAAAACGGGAGAATCACATTGCAGGGGAGCGGTGCTGAACTGTTGAACAACCAGCATGTGAAAGAAGCCTACCTGGGGATATAAAAAGGATTCACTTGTAATGGGTCCAAAGGGCCCTTCAGGCTACTGACAAAGGTTTGTCAGCACTCTGAATGGGACCAAAAGGGCCCATTTCGATTGCGGCGGGAGATGAGTTGGTTTTCTTCTTTTGCCCGACATTGGAATTAGTCATTCCCAGGTTAATTCCCAGAATTCCGAATACAGGGGCTGAAGAGCTTCAATCCATTTATTTCTTTCCGCTACGGTCAGGTGGTGAATCTGGACCTTCCCGTATGAGACCACCTCTTCCATGCTTTCGCGGTCCTTGTCGGCGGAAATCTGACGCTCCCATTCAGTGACCTCATGGAGGGTTGATTCAAGCGTCAACCTGACGTCGTCCGGCAGCGAGGACCAGAATTTTTCATTGGTCATCACAATGTACCCCATGTAGCCGTGGTTGGAAATTGTAAGATAAGGCTGCACCCTGTACAGTTTTTTAGAGCAAATATTGGAAAGAGTGTTTTCCTGCCCGTCAGCCAGGTTCGTTTCCAGAGCGTGGTACAGGTCGTTGAACTGAGTCTCCACAGGGTAGGCGCCGAGTTGCTCGAACTGCCTTTTTAAAACCTGGCTGTTGATCATCACTCTAAAAATGAGTCCCCCAAAGTCTTCCGGGTGAATCAGAGGCCTCTTTCCGTTGGTCATCTGTTTAAAACCGTTGTCCCAGAACGCCAGGCCTTTTATATTGCTGGCTGACAGGCTTGAAAGCAGTTTCTCGCCGGTCGGGCCGTCCATGGCGCGGTGGACCTCGTTTCCGTCGTTAAAGGCAAAGGGGAGGTCGAAAATCTGCCACTGGGGGGAGAGGCGGGACAATTTGGAGGTTGTCGGAGCGATCATCTGGACCGTGCCGGATTTGAGCGCCTCAATTTCCTCCCCGTCACTGTAAAGAGTCGAATTGGGAAATACCTGGACCTCTACCCGCCCCGTGGTGCGATCCTTGACCAGCGTCGCGAAACGCTGGGCGGCGAGACCCTTGGGCGTATTTTCGGAGACGACGTGGGAAAACTTAATTACTATTTTTTCCTCCGGGCTCACTTGCTCCGAATCGTTCACCCGCTTATCGCACCCGGCGGCAAAACAGGACAGCAAGGTAAGGCACAGTAATAGAGCGACCCGAATTTTCATCCTTTAAACTCCTGCGAATGAAATACTATGATTCCCTGGTCCTGTAACGGTTGACCGGACGCCCGACCGAACCGTACTGCATTTCCAGAATTACTTTTCCCGACTTTTCCAAATGTTCAAGGTATCGCCTGGCTGTCACCCTCGCCAGCCCGACCCCTTCCGCCACTTCTTCCGCCGAAAGAGAGCCCCCCTCTTTCAACAGATGAAGGTAGACCTGCTTTAAAGTAATTTCGTTGAGCCCCTTTGGAACGCCATCTTCCATTTGCTGTCCACGGCTTAAGGCCAGGCTGTCTATGTCGGACTGCTCCATCCGGGACTGGCGCATGAAACGGCTGTGCAGGGAAGCGTAACTGTTAAGGGCTGTTTTCAAACGGTTGTATTTGAAAGGTTTTATAATATAGTCAATGGCGCCGTACCGGAAAACATTTTGGATGGTCTCGGCGTTCTGGGCGGCGGTAACCATAATCACATCGGTTGACAGGTTAAGGCGCCTTATTTCCTGGAGCGTCGACACTCCGTCCATGTCCGGCAGGTAGATATCCAGGAGGACCAGGTCGGGGGCCATTTTTTTAATGATTTCAACGGCTTCCCGTCCGGATCGCGCTACTCCGACCACTTTGAACCCCGGGACCGCGCTGACAAATCCCCGGTTCACCTCAACTACCATCGGGTCGTCTTCTACAATAATAACACTGATTGGCGCCACCATCCATCAACCTTCCTGCCCTGAAGCGTTTTTTGGTGCCGTTTCCCGGGGGATGGACACCACGAATTCAGTTCCCCCGCCTTCCTTAGAGCTGAAATCAATCGTTCCTCCCGCCATCTCCACATATCTTTTGACAAGGTATAGCCCGAGGCCCCTGCTTGTAGAACCCTTAGTGGTAAAACCCTGCTTGAAAATTGAATCGCGGATGTCGCCGGGTATTCCCGGACCTGTGTCCCGCACCGAGATAGTAAGGATCCCGGCCCTGTCCAGCAATGAGAAAAACACTTTTCGCGTTCCCCCAGTTTCCTGGCGCACGGCATCCAGAGCGTTCTCAATGAGATTTCCGATAATAACGACTAAAGCGCTGCCGTCGAGGTTTGCCGGCAGGCTCTTCAGCCTGCTGTCCTGGCTGATAACCAGGTCTACCCTTAACTCTTTGGCCCGGTTGTATTTGCCGAGAAGGAGCCCGGCAACCCGGTTGTCGGAAATGTTCCGTGTCACAAGGCGCGTCATTTCCTGCTGCTCTTCGGTTAAGTCGAAGATGTAGTCTACCGCCTGCTGGTACTTCTCAAGCTGGACCAAACCGGCAATGGTGTGAAGCTTGTTCATGTGCTCGTGGTTCTGGACCCTCAGGGCTTCTATAAAAACCTTAACACCGGTTAATTCCTCGGCCAGCCTGTTAACCTCAGTCTTGTCCTGAAAGGTAGAGACAGCTCCGATAATAGAGTCTTTTACTCTTATCGGGACGCGGTTAACCAGAATGACCGTATTGTTTATCACCATTTCCTGGTTTAATTGAGCCATGCCTGTCTGCAGTACTTCCGGCAGTGGAGTGTTCGGCACTATATCGCGGATTTTCCTGCCGAGTATGTCTTCGTTTTCCCTGCCTATAATGCGCTTTGCCTCTTTGTTTGCGACAGTGATCCTGCTTTCGGTATCGATGGCTATAATGCCCTCTCCCATCGCCTGAAAAATAGCCGTGCGTTCTTGCAGGAGCTTTGCTATTTCTTCGGGCTCCATGCTGAACATGGCGTTTTTGATCTTTCTGGCAAGGTAGATGGAACCGAGCAACCCCACGATCAGGCCGGTGCCGAGAGAATAAAAAATTTGAAGCTGGATGTTTTTCAGAATGGTGTATATTGTAGGAGTCAATATGCCTACTATAACAACGCCCACCTGGCGCGTTCCTTCATCAACCTTTACCGGGACAAAAGCCCGCACGGAGGGGCCCAACACCCCTTCCGCGCTGGATATGTACTCGTTATTGGCTAGGGACGGGCCAAGGTCCGGGTCGCTGAACTTTTGGCCGATTCTATCTTCCACCGGGTGTGAATAGCGCGTGCCTTCCATGTCTACTATAACTATGTAATCTACGCCCGTGACCAGGCGGGTGCGTTCGGCAAGCGGCTGAATGTAGTCAAACCCGTCCGGCCTGCCTATATTCTTCTGGATTCCCTCGGATTGGGCAAGGGTCCTGGCAATAGCGATTGCGCGCATGCCTATCTCTTTTTCGAGTATGGTTGAGATCTTATCCACTACAATCAAACCGCCGATTAAAATTGCAAGAAAAACGGAACAAAAAGAAAGGACAGCCATCTTAGTGCGGAGCGTATAAAATTTTGGGTTGAGTCCAAATAGTTTCGACATATTTTTCTTTAACTTTCAAATAACAATTTGTATTTTATCGCTTTTGCCTGCTATTGAGCAGGCAAACATATTACCGCAAGGTCAATCTAGGAAAAAGAATAATATCCTATTGCCTTGCTTTGCCGCAAGCGCCACGGTAACTGGAAGAGCTTAAAGTAAATATTCTACATTGTTCTCCATTTACCTGCGAACAATTGGGATGTCTTCGGCTGCCTTTTTTTACGTTTAGACTACCATGCCGCTGACGCGGCGCCAGCAGAGGATGAAAAAAGCGTTTATCGTCTTGGGGTGGTGCCATCCTGCTTGACTGTGCCTGCCCGGAGGGTTGGCGTTTGGGCCGTCCCGGGGGTTATCCTAAGCTCTCTTCGCAATTTTCAATTTGAATAAGACTCCATTATGCTCAACGCGTATACAGAGTGCCCCGGCATACCTACGCGCTATTAGAGCAAATCTGCATGCCTGCACGCGCTATGAAACGCAACCAGTGCTCCGCGCCGCTGCGGATAATCCCCCGGACCGGCCTGCATCTAGTACCGTTGGGGTTGGATAAAACATTATTTTCAGGATAGAGAAGTTATACCTGCCAGTCCCGCTTTTTATTATACGTGTTTAATTTTTATCTGGACAGGGGCTGAATTTGTGGTAAAATTTTAAGTAATTTATCGAATGACAGGGGTTTTATCATTTAAATTATGAATGGGGGGGGCGGCGATGGATAGAAATACGCTGGCTGTTCTCGTAGTAAACAAGCCGGGAGTGCTGGCTCGCATTTCCGGACTTTTAAGCCGTAGAGTGTTCAACATTGAAAGTATTGCTGCCGGATATACCGAGGAGCCCGATGTAACCCGGATTACCATCGTGGTCAAGGGTGATGTGCACATCCTGGACCAGGTGATGAAACAACTTTCCAAGCTGGTGGACGTGATCAGGGTAGTCGAAATGCGCACTGAAGAGTCGGTTGACCGGGAACTGGCCTTGATAAAAGTAAGGGCAGGCGTCGACAGGCGCTCCGACATGGTGAATATAGTCAGCGTTTTCCGCGCCAATATTATCGACGTGGGCAAGGAAACAATGATCATAGAAATACTGGGTGACGAGCAAAAAATAAATGCCTTTTGTGCCGTCCTGGAGGACTTCGGGGTAGTTGAACTGGTGCGCACCGGAAAGATATCCCTTTCCAGGGGCCCGGGAGCGGTTAAACAAGAACTTTAAAATATTAACGAGGATCATTTCGTTAAACCCGGCGGAAGGAGTATTGACAATTTGACTGAATAAGTGTATATAAAAGGATATAATGTCATTTAATGTGTATAGGGAGGCAGCCGTGTCTTTACTGAAAAGAATAATGATCAGCCTGCCGGACTCCCTGCTGGCAGAGGTAGATGATATTGTCGAAGCCGACCGGCTTAACCGGAGCCAATTCATCAGAGACGCGGTAAGGCTGTCTATAGCCGAGCGAAAAAGGCGGATCTTGAGGGAGCAGATGAAAAAAGGTTATCTTGAGATGGCCACCTTAAACCTGTCGCTTGCGGTGGAGCAATACCGTCTCGAGGTTGAGGCCGCTCAATTTATCCGGCGAACCTGTGGTGGGGGTCAATAGTTATGATGATCCGCCGGGGGGACATATTTTACGCTGATTTAAGTCCGGTCGTCGGTTCTGAGCAGGGAGGGACAAGGCCGGTACTGATAATCCAGAATGATATCGGCAACCAGTACAGCCCCACCACCATCGTTGCGGCTATCACTTCCCAGATCGACAAGACTATGCTGCCCACCCACGTGGAGATGAGCGCCAGTCCGGGCGGCCTGGAAAAAAACTCGGTGATCCTGCTGGAACAGATCAGGACTATAGATAAGAGCAGGATAATGGAGAAAATCACTTCTCTGGATCCGGAAATGATGAACAGGGTTAACCAAGCCGTGGAAATAAGCCTGGGACTTGTTGACATTTAGCGGCCCCGTAATAGGGTTGTTTTTATTTCAAAAAGAATTGTGCTTTATTATTTATGAGAAGTTGTTTTAGGTTGGCGCCTGTACTGTACTATTACAGCTTTCAGGAAGGGAAATAAATGCTGGCTATTTGTGGTGGAAGGGTCTTTACAATGGCAGGCCCGGTATTGGATCAGGGTACTGTCTTAATCAAAGATGGTAAAATACAACAGGTCCTTCAGGGCGTCTACACCCCGCCGGGTTATGAAAAAATAGACGCAAGCGGAAAAGTAGTCATGCCGGGCTTGATAGATGCCCACTGTCACCTGGGTATTGTAGAAGAAGTTTTCCGTGATGAGGGAGACGACTGCAACGAGACAACCGACCCCGTCACCCCCCACTTAAGGGTCATCGATGCGATAAATCCGGCAGATCTTGGTTTCCGCGACGCACTGGGTGGTGGCGTAACTACAGTTGTGGTGGCGCCCGGCAGCGCCAACGTGCTCGGCGGCGAAATGGCTGTCATGAAAACAGCCGGCCGTTTTGTTGACGAAATGATCGTCCGGTTTCCCGCCGGCCTAAAGGCTGCACTCGGCGAAAACCCGAAAAGGAGCTACGGGAAGGAGAAGAAAGCACCCTCCACCCGCATGGCTTCTGCAGGAATTTTACGGGAGGCTTTGGCGCGGGCGGAAGATTACCTTGGGAAACGTGAAAGCGCCGGCGAAAAACAGCTGACCGACCGCGACCTTAAGATGGAAGCGATCGGCAGGGTTCTGAAAAAGGAAGTACCTTTGCGGCTTCATGCCCACCGTGCGGATGACATAATGACGGCAGTCAGGATAGCCCGCGAGTTTAAGATCGACCTGGTAATCGAACACTGCACTGAAGGGCACCTGGTCGCGGAATACCTGGCCAGTCTTAATGTCCCCGCTGTTATCGGCCCAATTATTACTAACCGCGCCAAGCCGGAAATGCAGGGCCTTAGCCTTGGGACGGCCATGGTGATGGCAGAGAAAGGAATGCGGTTTGCCATAATGACCGATCACCCGGTGGTGCCGGTACAATACCTGGCGGCTTCAGCGGGGTTTGCGGCTAAAGGCGGCCTGCCTGAGGAGCGAGCTTTAAAGTCCATTACGATTGACGCGGCGGAGATTTTGGGCCTGGCCTGCAGGTTGGGCAGCATCGAACCCGGCAAGGACGCGGATATAGTGATTTTCTCCGGGCATCCTTTTGACGTGCGCAGCAGGGCGGAAAAAGTGTACATCGACGGCAAGGTTGTCCTGGAGTAGGCCATATAACCACCTATAACATTTTATATAAATATTGAACAAAATATTTAATATAAAAATAGCAGGACTTAAGTCTAACTTCCTCGAATAAAGCAAAAATAAATGGTAACATTATGTTTTGGAGTCATTAGATGTCAACTATTAGTGAATTGGGGGATAGTTCAGAAAAAATGGTTTTCCAGCCCTTAAAAATACTTGTTGTGGATGACCAGGTAGGAGTCCGCTCCCTGTTTGAAATTTTGATCCGGGAGGAGGGGGACGAGGCGTATATTGCCCAGAACGGGATGGAAGCGGTTGAATTGGCGTGCCAGGTTATCCCCGACCTGGTTTTCATGGATGTGAAAATGCCGTTAATGGGAGGAATAGAAGCTCTCGAAAGGATAAAGGAAGTTCTGCCTGAAACAGACGTAGTGATCATGACTTCCTACGGCGCGGAAGAAACTTTAACGAGGGCAATGCAAAAAGGGGCCCTTTGCTTTCTCGCCAAACCTTTTGACATTGGTGAAATCAAGGAATTTATAAGGAGATACCGGTGGAAGAGGGCCGGCGTGCAGGCAACCGCGTCCGGCGAGTACCCTTGATGTAGAAATTTTTGCCCGGTGAAGGGCGTTTTTTCTTTAGGGGGTTTTTTATATGCAAAAAATTTATCGGGTGCTGGACGCAAATTTTAACCGGGCCAGGGAAGGCTTGAGGGTCCTGGAGGAGGCAGCCCGTTTTATTCTGGACGATAGTGTACTGACCGCCGAGCTAAAAGATTTGAGGCACATGATTACCGGCCTTGCCGCTGCTCTCCCCGGCGGTGCGGTAGAACTGACAACCGCCAGGGATTCGGAAGGTGATGTCGGCGCCGCTTCCTGGAGCGAAGGGGAACGGACCAGGAATAGTGTTTTTGGCCTTATCCAGGCTAACTTTAAACGGGCGCAGGAGGCTGCGCGGGTGTTGGAAGAATACGGCAAGCTGGCGGGATCGGGAGCCGATAACTTTAAGAAAGTCCGCTACCAGCTTTATGTACTGGAAGAGGAAATGATAGCGAAAATTCAAAAAATATAAAGTTAGCCTGTAATCATAAAATTGGGTGGTTTGCCGTGAAACTGACGGAAATTGGTGAATTTGGCCTGATCGGCCGGCTTACTGAAAATATTTCTTATGACCGGTCGCGGGTAATTAAAGGGGTGGGGGACGATGCCGCCGTGCTCAGAGCAGAGGACGGGCGTTGGGTGCTGTTTACTACAGATATGATGGTGGAAGGTATTCATTTTTCGTTCAACTATTGTACAGCCCGGCAGGTCGGCAAAAAAGCGCTGGCTTCCAATGTCAGCGACATCTTTGCCATGGGCGGGCTCCCTACTTTTGCGGTGGTTTCAATAGCCCTGCCCCAGGACGCCGCTGTTGATAATGTGGTGGAAATGTACGATGGTATGAAGGAAACGGCAAAGGTATACAATGTAAATATAGTGGGGGGCGATACGGTAAAAACCCCTGATCGCCTGGTAGTTAACGTTGCCCTCCTTGGTGAAGCGGAACCGGGGCGCGTTGTTTACCGCAGCGGGGCGCGGCCCGGCAACTCAATTTTCGTGACAGGCCCCCTGGGCGCGGCGGCGGCAGGGCTGCACCTGCTGCAGAACCCAATCCCGGACTGCCCGCCCGAGGCTGCCGGGTATTGCCTGAAGGCGCACTGCGAGCCCGCCCCCAATTCATCCGCCGGCCGGATCCTTGCCGGCTGCGGCGCATCTGCCATGGAAGATGTCAGTGACGGCCTTGTCTCGGAAATGTATCAGATCTGCGGGGCGAGCGGTGTAGGCTGCCGGATCCGGGCGGCAGACGTGCCCATAGACCCGCGGGTTCGGGCGGTGGCAGGCTGCGCCGGTATTGACCCCCTTGAATGGGCGCTTTTCGGGGGAGAGGATTACGAACTGGTATTTACCGCTCAACCGCAGGCGGAGGAGGAGATCAGACAGGCCCTTGATTCAGCCGGGATATGTATAAGGCGGGTAGGTGAAATAAACCCACCCGGTGAGGGGATGTCTTTAATAATGCCTGACGGCCGGATAACGGCTCTCCCTCGCGGGGGCCACGACCATTTTAAGGTTGCCCCGGCGCGGCAAAGGTTATAATATTACTGATGGGAGAAATTAACTACGAGGTGTGCACTGCAAAAATTTTTAAGACCTCCTCCCCGGAAGAGACGGTCCGGGTTGGAAAAGTGCTTGGCGCCCTGTTGGAACCGGGTGATTTGCTGTGCTTAAGCGGCGACCTCGGCGCGGGAAAGACCACTTTTGCCCGGGGTGTGGCGCTCGGCCTGGGTATCAAGGGCCGCGTAACCAGCCCTACTTTTATCCTGATTAACGAGTACCCGGGCAAAATTCCCATGTATCACATGGACGTGTACCGTTTGGACGGCCCCGCCGGAATGGATGATCTTGGCTACGAGGAGTATTTTTACGGAAACGGTGTAACCCTTGTCGAATGGGCCGAGAAAGTTGAAAAAATTTTGCCCGGTGAGCGTATGGACATATACCTAGCGCCTTCGTCAGAAGACAGCGACGCCAGGGAAATAACCTTAAAGCCCCGGGGTGGTCGATACTGCCGGTTGGTTAAGGAGATGACGGCATCTGTTTGTTCTGGGGATTGAAGCCGCCACCCCTGTGGCGGGAGTTGCGGTGGCATGCGAGAAGGGAATCCTGGCCGAGAGAATGGTTTTCAACAGGAGGACCCACTCGGTAAACCTGCTGCCGATGATCAAGGCGGTCCTGGAAGACGCGGAGATTGACAAAAGGAACTTAAGCGGCATAGCGGTATCAAACGGTCCCGGTTCTTTTACGGGAATCCGGATCTGCATGAGTACGGGACTGACCCTGGCACAGGTCTTAGGTTTACCTGTTTTCGGAGTATCCACGCTGGATGCGCTGGCTTACCCGCTCGCCGGGCACGGCCGCCTGCTCTGCCCCCTGCTGAACGCCAGGAAAAACGAGGTCTACGCGGCTGTTATTGATTTTTCAGGAGACAGGCCGGAATATTTGGCGGGAGCTATGGCAGTAAGCGCAGGTGAACTGATTGAAATTATAAAAACCATGAATAAAAAAGTCACTTTTTTGGGCGATGGTGCGCCCCCGTTTGCAGGCGAACTTTCCGCCGGCCTGGGTGACTTTGCCTTTTTTGCCGGCCCGGCGGTTTCATTTCCGCGCGGCGCGGCGGTTGCCGCTATCGGCCTTGACGCCGTCCGCGAAGGGCGTGGAATTGACCCGCGTGGTCTAAGGCCGAACTACGTCAGGGTTTCCGAGGCCGAGGCAAAGCTGTTAAAATCCAAAAATTCTTATAGGCCATGTACTCAATAAAAAGGTGTTGTATATAATGGAAATTACTTTTTCAGAAATGCGGCCGGCCCATATAGACCATGTGGTTGAAATTGAAAAAGCTTCTTTTCCCACTCCATGGTCAAGGCAGTCCTTTAGTTACGAGGTCCTGAACAATAGTTTTGCCCGCTATATCGTGGCTTTGAACGGCGAGCGCGTGGTTGGTTACGCCGGAATGTGGCTGATCCTGGACGAGGCTCACATTACCAACCTCGCGGTCCACCCAGATTTTCGCCGCAAAAGCGTAGGGCGTGCATTGATGCTGGAAATTATGCGCCTGGCATTTGTTTCAGGCGTTTTGCGGATAATGCTGGAAGTCCGGCCGTCAAATATGCCGGCCCGTCATCTTTATTCTTCACTCGGCTTTTACGAGCAGGGTTTGCGGCGGCGCTACTATACAGACAACGGGGAGGACGCCATTATAATGTGGAGAGATAGCCTGTTTACGGCTGACGCTTCAAAAAAATTAAATCGCGTTTTGGGCGGCAGCGAAAGGGGATATTAGTCATGTTTAAAAAAGCCCGGGTTGTTCTTAGGTTAGCCGGACTTGGATTGATTGCCGCCGGTGCGTTTGGAGGACTGGCAGCTCCCTGGCCCTTGGTTTTACTTTTTATTGGCCTTGGCGCCATGGTTTTTTCAGGGGGTTTCGGCTGAAGCAGTTGTTAGAGTTGGTACGACTCATTGGAAACAAGACCACTATGCCGCTGACGCGGCGCCAGCAGAGGATAAAAAAGCGTTTTTCATCTTTGGGGTAGCGCTATCCTACTTGACTGTGCCTGCCCGGAGGGTTAGCGTTTGGGCCGTCCCGGGGGTTATCCGCCGCTCTCTTCGCAATTTTTTATTTGAATCAGATTTCATTATGCTCACCGCGTATACAGAGTGCCCCGGCATACCTACGCGCTATTAGAGCCAATCTGCATGCCTGCACGCGCTATGAAACGCGACCAGTGCTCCGCGCCGCTGCGGATAACCCCCCGGACCGGCCTGCAGCCGGTACCGTTGGGGTTGAATAAAACATCTTTCCCTGATTTCCATCACTTCAGCCCAGACCTAAAGAAGCCCTGTAATTTCTATAAACCGTGACGATGCGGCCGAAGGTTAAAAATACTTTTATATACTGTCACAAAAACTTTCCCGGTGGTGTTGTAATTTATGAAGACACCTTTTAGCGCGCGGGGGTGTGGTAAAACCTTGTCAAATGCTGCCGGCAGCCGGAGCAAAAACCAAATGTATTTCGTGAGTTTTACGACCGGTATTACCAGCCTGTCTGCCGCCGTCTTACCGGCCTTCTGGGGAACCGCTCCGCCGCGGAGGACGTTGCGCAGGAGGCATTTTTGAAACTTTACCATTCGCCGCCGGCGGAACCTGCAAATGTTGGCGGCTGGCTGAACAGGGTTGCCGTAAATCTCGCCTACAATTATCTCCGCGGCGAGGAGAGCAGGCGGCGACGGGAATCGACCGGTTATTTGGCTGCTCTGCATGCGCCACAATGCCATCCGGAAGAATCGACTCTGCGCCGCGAAGAAATCGGCCAAATCAGACTGGCGTTGGAAGCGCTTTCTGATCGCGACCGGGCCTGCCTTTTGCTCCGCTTTTCCGGCATGAGTTACCGGGAGATCGCAAGCGCTCTGGATATAGGGGAATCTTCCGTCGGGACGGTACTGGGGCGCGCCCGTTCCAGGTTCAGGGCGGAATACCTGCTTGTGTCCGGCAGACCGGACGGTTGGAATAAAGGTTAGCGTACTGCGGGTTTAATTTGACGGCTGATATTTATGAAAGGAGTGTCGGTGGTGTGCTATGACGACGGTGTCCTCCAGGCCTTAATCGATGGAGAGTTGAGCGGTGAAAAAGAAATAACGGTTAAAAGGCACCTGACTGACTGTTCACGTTGCTGTGCAGCCCTGCAGAGTATTAAAGAAAACGCTGACTTTGTAAACGGAAAAATTGCCGCCTACCTGTATGCCCTGGACCCCGCAAATGAACAGGCGACAGCGCCGGCTCCCGGATCAATTTATCCCGCTCCAAAAGGACGTGCTCTCTTTGCCGGACACCGGCCTGTTAGGGAAAAAAACGGATACCACAGCAATGGGGAAAATTTTTTTATGAGAAGATACCGCAAATTAGCTGCGACGGCTGTGGCAGTTATGATTATAGCGTTGGGTTTCGGTTTCGAGCCGGTGCGCACTTTTGCCGGCAATATGCTGAACGTGTTTCGGGTAGAGCAAGTAAAAACAATCACGTTAAGCCAGGAAGACATTGCCGCTATAGAGAAGGCAGTAAAAGAGGGCGCCGGACGGATCGACCTGGCCGACTTCGGCCAGGTGACATTCAGTGGAAATAATACCCCCAGGGATGTTACCCTGGACGAAGCGCGCGCTGCCTTGGATTTCCGGCTTGAGTTGCCGGCCTGGCTCCCGGACGGCCTGACCCTTCAAAAAATGCAGGCGTTTTCTGCAAGTGAAGCCGCTTTTACCCTGGATGTGAACAACACCAATAAAGTCCTTAAGTCGCTGGGCAGTACAAGTCTTTTGCCTGCAGGGTTGGACGGCAAGACCTTTACCTGCCGGATGCCATCCGTGGTGAAGGCCGTATTTGCGGGATCAGGCGGCTACAGCATGGCCTTGGGCCAGAGCCGCAGCCCAGAGCTTATCGTTCCGGACGGCGCGGACGTTGGCGCAGTCCGCGACGCGCTCCTCTCACTGCCGTTTTTGCCGGACAGCCTGCGCTCCCAGCTTGCCTCAATAGACGACTGGCAGCACACCTTCCTCGTGCCGGATGTTGAGGGAAGTTCCAGCGAGATCAGAGTGGCCGGCGTCCAGGGGGTCTTTTTCACCCCGCCGGCAGGCGAAAGGAGCCATGCCAGGCCGGCGTCCGGGCAAAGCACCCTGATCTGGCAAAAGGAAGGCGTTGTTTACGCCCTGCACGGCAGTATGACCCTTGAACAGGCTTTGCAAACAGCCAACAGCATGAGATGATTTCAAAATTGCGCGAGCGGGAGCAGCAATGGTGGTAGAAACAGAAAACCTTACCAAAATGTACGGTGCTAAAACAGGTTGCGAGGAGATTTGCCTCTCGGTCGGCGAGGGGCAAATCTTTGGTTTTCTCGGCCCTAACGGAGCGGGGAAGAGCACCCTGATCAAAATGCTGGTCGGGCTGCTCTTCCCGACCTCCGGTTCTGCGCGCCTCCTCGGCCGGCCCCTTGGTGATCTGGGCGCCCGCAGCAAAATCGGTTTTTTACCCGAGAACTTTCGCTACCAGCAGTGGCTAACGGGCAGGGAACTGCTTAAACTCCATGCCTCTCTTTACAGGATGGACGGTCCTGAAAGTGAAAGGCGCATACCCGAGGTGCTGGAGCTTGTAGGTCTGCAGGGCCAGGCTGACCGGCGGGCCGGCGGGTACAGCAAGGGGATGCAGCAGAGAATTGGGCTTGCCCTGGCGATTTTGCCCAATCCCGACTTGATTTTTTTGGATGAGCCCGCTTCCGCGCTGGACCCAATAGGGCGGCGCGAGGTGCGTGAAATTATGCTTAATTTGCGCCGCAGCGGCAAAACAGTTTTTTTGAACAGCCACCTTTTAAGCGAGGTGGAGATGATCTGCGACGAAGTGGCTATCATAAACCGGGGCAGAATTGTAGCGGGGGGCAGGCTGGCCGAACTTCTGGCCTGTTCGGTCGAAGTGGTGATGGAGATCGGTGGTATATCACCGGAGATCCTGGACAGGCTTTCCACCCTGGGGCGCGTGCTGGCGGTGGATGGCCCGCGGGTGAGGTTAGCCCTTGAAAGCCGGGACAAAATTCCCGCCACGGCGCGGGCAATTGTGGAAACAGGCGGGCTGCTCTACAGGCTCGAGCCGAGGCAAAATTCGCTGGAAGACCTCTTTATGGACCTGGTTCAAAAGGAGGGCAGCGCATGCTGACTGTTATCTCGCTGACGGTCAGGGAAATGGCCCGCCGCCGGGTTCTCCTTGTAACCGCAGTTTTGGCCGCCGTTTCCTGGCGCTTTACGGAACGGCTGTGTATTACGGATACAAGGATATAGCGGCGCACGCCGGCCGGATGCCGCAAGCGGTACGGGCGCTGATAGTGCCCCAGTTTTTGGCCATTGGCCTTTATTTCGGCAGCTTAATTGTGGCTTTTCTCGCTGTCATGGGCACTGTGGGGACCATTTCCAGCGAGATTGAAAGCGGCGTCATGCAGTCAATCGCGACCCGCCCGGTCAGGCGGGCTGAAATATTCCTTGGCAAATTTTTTGGGTATGCTTTTATGCTTACGGCATTCTCCGTACTGATGTATATATCTGTCGTCATTATTGTCCGCACCGGCACCGGCGCGGCCATCCCTGTACGGCCGGGCGATCTGGGACTTTTTTGCCTCCAACCGGTGATCCTGCTGGCAGTGGCCATGTGCGGCACAACTTTCCTGCCCACTCTGGCCAACGGCGTCGCATCTTTCATGCTTTACGCCATAGGTGTGGTGGGTGGGATGGTGGAGCAGGTGGGCTACCTGCTCAGAAGCGGGGTGATGGTAAAAATAGGCATAGTATCCAGCCTTCTTATGCCTGCCGATTCCGTTTACCGGAAAATTGTCTACGATTTGATTGCCTCAACCGGCCTCTCTCCCGTGTCAAACATGATGGGGCCGTTCGGCAGCGGCGCCGCGCCGAGTGTCTGGATGCTGGCTTACACGGGTATCTACATATTGGCTTTTCTGGCATTAGGGCTCCGGGTTTTTTCAAGGAGAGATATATGAGAATCAGATTTGAATGCCCGGGTGAGCTGACCCTGTTCACGCGGCAAAAGAGGCTTTCCGGATATAGATGGACTGCAGGGAAAGAGTTAACTTGTAGAATTAAATGTTTGATGTGGTAGAATTTTTGAACTTCTTGCGGGAGGATGGAATGAAGAGGACAATTTTAGTAATCTCAGTTTTAGCTTCTGTCTGCCTTGCGGCGGCAGGGTGCGGCTCGAAGAGTACCGCGCCGGCCGGCGGGGGGAAAGGTATGGCTGTACCGGTTGCCGTACAGCCGGTCAAAAGAGCGGATATCGCCAGGGAACTGGTGGTCAGCGGCCAACTGGCCGGTGAGCAATCGGTAGTGGTTTCCCCAAAGATAACCGGGAAAGTTGACGATGTCAGGTTCGAACTGGGTTCCCGGGTGGCCCGGGGGGATGTCCTGTTTACCATGGACGACACCGATATTGTGGCCCAGGTTCAGCAATACGAGGCATCCGTGGCCGCTTCGGCGGCTCGCAAGAAAGTGGCCGAGCAGAACCGTGAAAACGCTTCCAGGCAATTTGAAAGATATAATCAACTGTACGAACAGGGTGCAATTTCAGCGGATACATTCGAATCCTATAAGTTAAAGCTTGACCAGGCCTTATCCGAGGAGCCTGAATCAAACCTGGCCCAGATGGAGGCCAGCCTCTCGTACCAGCGCAATCAGCTGGCAAACACCGTAGTAACTTCGCCTATTAGCGGGGAAGTGGCCGTAAAAAATGTTGAAATCGGCAGCATGGTTTCGTCGTCCACCCAGGCTGTTACCGTAGTAAACCTCGAGCAGGTGAAGGTACAGTTGCCGGTGGGTGAGCAGCAAGTAGGCAAGTTAAAGCAGGGCCAGGAGGTTAAGGTGCTGGTCCCTTCCGTGCGGGAGGAGCAATTTAATGCCGTAATTGCCAATATAAGCCCGGCAGCCGACCCGAAAACAAAGAGCTTTCTGGTGGAAGTAAAAATGGATAACCCGGAGCATGTTTTAAAACAGGGCATGTTTGCCAAGGTCCATATTGCCACCGACCGGAAGGAGAAGGCTTTAACCTTACCGGTAGACGCGGTGGTAGCGAGGAGCGGCGACAATTACGTCTTCACGGTTGTGGAGGGTAAAGCAAAAGAGAACAAGGTAAAGGTTGGAATATCGGACGGAAAAGTCACCGAAATTATTGAAGGCCTGGCTGAGGGAGATCAGGCGATTGTCCTCGGCCAGCAGGGACTGATTAATGGCTCTCCGGTCCTCGTGCAGGGCGCGCAGGAAGGCAGCTCCGGTCAGGGGAAGGGCGACCAGCCGAAAGGGGAGAAATAATTTTTGAAAATAGCTGATTTTTCGGTTGACCGCCCAGTCACCATCGTCATGATTGTCCTCGCCATGCTGGTACTTGGGATGTTTTCCCTGCATTTTTTATCTGTCGATTTGTATCCCGAGATAACCAATCCGGCCATTACCGTTATGGCGTCTTATACAGGAGCAGGCCCGCAGGAGGTAGAGCAGGACGTCACCAAGGTCCTCGAGGCAGCGGTGGGGACCATCAGCAACGTAGAGAAGGTAACTTCAACCAGCCAGACGGGAAGCTCCCAGGTCCAGCTTCAGTTTGCCTGGGGTACCAACATGGACACAGCCCTGGCGGACGTGCGGGCCCGCCTGGAACTCTACAAGCGCCGCCTGCCCGACGCGGTTGACAACGTCAGCGTTTATAAGTTCGACACGAGCATGATGCCGATCATGAACATAGCGATCGGCGGCAGCCGGGACCAGGCCGCTTTAAAAAAGATGATCGACGACGTGATCCAGCCTGCGGTTGAAAGGGTGGAGGGGGTCGCAGCAGTTTCAGTGCGCGGCGGTTTGAAGCGAGAGATAGAGGTGCTGGTCAGCCCGGGGAAGCTCCAGCAATACGGGCTTGGTATAAACCAGATAATGCAGGCGCTGCAGGGCGAGAACATCGACGTGGCCGGCGGGGTACTCCCCAGGGGGCACAAGAACTACGTTGTGCGCGGCCTTGGCAAGTATGAAAAAATAGATCAAATTAAGAACATACCGGTACAGCTCCCGCAGGGCGGGTTTGTCCACATTGGTGAACTGGCCGAGGTAAAGGACACTTTCGCCCGCCAGGATTCCTATACCCTGCTGAATGGCCGGCCGGCCGCAAGCATGTCGGTTCAGAAGCAGAGCGGCGCCAACACGGTGGATGTTGCCGACAGGGTAAACAAAGAGCTCGCCCGGCTGCAGGGGCAGCTGCCCGGCGACGTCCAATTTGCTCTGGCCTTCGATCAGGCCCAGACAATCAAAAATTCAATCAACGACGTGGCCCGCACCACGGTGCTGGGGGCGGGATAGCCATCATCATCCTGCTTTTATTCCTCCGCAATCTCAGGACTACCATGGTAATAGCCATCGCTATCCCTTTCGCCATAGTCACCACGTTTACTTTGATGTACTTTAACAAAATGACCCTGAATATGATGTCGATGGGCGGCCTCTCGCTCGGTGTCGGCCACATGGTGGACTATTCCATAGTGGTGCTGGAGAGCATATACCGCCACCGTAAAAGCGGTAAACCGCCGAAAGAGGCTGCCAAGAAGGGCGCGGCGGAGGTCGGCACGGCTGTTATCGCCTCCGCCCTCACAGTAGCGGTCGTTTTTCTGCCGATGATCTTTGTCGAGGGACTGGCCGGCCAACTATTCAAGCAGTTTGCCCTGACTGTCGCATTCTCCCAGCTGGCAGCGCTTTTCGTGTCCCTGACCCTGATCCCGCTGATCTGCTCCCGCCTCTTCGGCAAGATTGAAGAATTCTCGCAGGGTGACAAGTGGTGGCAGAAGCTATTTAGAAAAAGTGAGGACTGGTATAACGCGCTTGACGGAAAATACCGCGATATACTGGTCTGGTCCTTGAAAAAGAGAAAGATCGTAATTGCCGGTGCGGCTGTTATTACTTTAGCCAGCTTCCTACTGGCGCCGCTAGTCGGCACCGAATTCGTCCCCTCACAGGACGGCGGCCAGTTTAACGTTGACGTGCAGATGCCCATTGGTACGATCCTTGACGATACTGGAGCCGTTTTGAACGGGGTGGGGAACATTATATCCCAGGTGCCGGAGGTGGATACCATACTTACCAGCGTTGGTGGCGGCCGCAGCTTTTTCGGGGCGGCGCAGACCGAGTCCGGACAAATAAGCGTCCGGTTGAAGTCCAAGGACCGGCGAAGCCGCTCCACCGACCAGATCGTCGAGGAAGTTGAGGGGTAAAATACGCGGCATTTACGGGAGCGACGATAAGGGTTTCCTCTTCCTCAGGAATGAATATAATGAGCCGTGCCTTCAGCGGGCGGCCTATAGAGATAACAATAAAGGGTGACGACCTGAATGAACTAAAGCTGTTGTCCCAGCAGGTGGCTGATATGATCAAAGGGGTTGAGGGGACGCGCCAGGTGCAGAGCAGTATGGAAGCGGGTCGCCCCGAGCTCCGGATCATGTTTGAAAGGGAAAAGATAGCCCAAAACAATTTGACAGTAAGTCAGGTTTCCCAGATCTTGAAGATCGCGGGTGACGGCCAGGTGGTCAGCAGCATGGATGAAGGAGGCACCGCCGTTGATGTCCGCATGATGCTGAGCCCCGAGGTGCGGGCCAGTACCACTTCTCTGGAGAACCTGTTCGTCTCGCAGGGGGGAGTGCAGCTTCCACTGACCCAGTTGGCGCACTTTGAGGATGGCGAAGGCCCGAATGTGATCAACCGTTCATCCATGTCCCGGGTGGCCTATGTCTACGGGGATTACGCCGGGCGCGACCTGGGCAGCATCCAGAAGGACATCCAGGCGGGTCTGGCCGGGATTCCCCGTCCGCCAGGATATATAATCCAGTCCGGCGGCCAGCAGCAGGATATGGCAGAGTCTTTCTCCAGCCTGGCCCTGGCGCTGTTGCTCGCCCTGCTCCTGGTGTATATGGTCATGGCCGGGCAGTTTGCCGTCGGAAACCTTTTTGGCC
>JAMCWI010000037.1 GCA_023481335.1 Bacillota bacterium
GAAAATACCGACCAGGGGGAAGGCGCCGGACCGGCCGGGCTTTCTTTTACGGCGGGCGGCCGCCGAGTACAAGGTGCCCTGCCTTACCGCCCTGGACACCGCGCGGGCGCTGGCCCTCGTGCTGCGCTACCTGAAGCGGGGCGGAAAAGCCGTGCCGCTCAGCATGAGTGAGGTAGGGATAGCGGGAGGCAATGCGGTTGTGGGATGATCGCCGGAGGAGCGCCTCTTAACTAATCAGGTGAATGGTGCCTGTCCCTTCACTTATTCACTTATTTTCGGTATTTTCATCTGTGGTTTGTGATGGTTCATCTGATAGGGGGTCAGGCTTTACATTGTGAAATATCCTAAGAAAAGTAAAAACTGGAAAGAGTAAAGTAAAGCCTGACCCCACAATATTAATGGGAAAGAGAGGCAATAAAAGTGGACTCACCCGGGCAGAATTTAAAAGGGCGGGATCTTTTAAGCCTGCATGACTTTGCGGCGGAGGAAGTGGCGGCCATCCTCGACCTGGCTGCCGGCCTGAAAGAGAAGCAAAAAAGCGGTGTGCCCCACCCCAGCCTGCAGGGAAAGGCCCTGGGCATGATCTTTCAAAAATCATCCACCCGCACGCGGGTTTCCTTCGAGGTGGCCATGTACCAGCTCGGCGGCTACCCAATGTTTTTGAGCGCGAACGACCTGCAGCTCGGCCGGGGGGAGAGTATCGCGGACACCGCCCGGACGCTCTCACGATACCTGGACGGGATCATGATCCGCACTTTCGAGCAGGCTGCCGTAGAGGAATTGGCCCGCTATGCCACCATTCCGGTGATCAACGGGCTAACCGACCTGCTGCACCCGTGCCAGATCCTGGCAGACCTGCTGACCATCCGCGAGCATAAGGGGACGCTGGCCGGCTTGAAGCTCGCTTACGTCGGCGACGGCAACAATATCTGCCACTCCCTCCTATTCGGCTGCGCCAAAGCCGGAATGGATATCAGTGTGGCCTCTCCGGAAGGTTACAGGCCGAAGGGAGAAATCGTCCGCCTGGCCGTGGAAGACGCCGCGGCCGCCGGGAGTAAAATTAAAGTCCTCGCCGACCCGGTGGAGGCGGTCGGGGGTGCCGACGTGGTGGTTACGGACGTGTGGGCCAGTATGGGTCACGAGGCGGAGCGGGTAGGACGCGTGAAAGCCTTTGCAGCCTACCAGGTAAACGATGACCTGGTAAGGCACGCTAAAAAGGACTACATCTTCCTGCACTGCCTGCCGGCTCACCGCGGGGAAGAGGTAACGCCCGAAGTCATTGACGGGCCGCATTCGGTGGTCTGGGACGAGGCTGAAAACCGCTTGCACACCCAGAAGGCGGTCCTGGCGCTCCTTCTGTAACGGTGCCTGACTGTTTACTTATTTCCTATCTACCTGTTATCATGAAAATGCTCGCCGGCATTATCCTAAACGGTTTTTTACGGCACATAATGGGTGGTTACTTTGAAATACATGTTTAAGGAGATGTTGTACCGATGCCTAAAGTTGTCCTCGCCTACTCAGGCGGGCTGGATACCTCGATTATCATTCCCTGGCTGAAGGAGAACTACGGGTACGAGGTAATCGCTATGGCCGCCGACCTGGGCCAGGGGGAAGAACTCGCCCCCTTAAAGAAAAAGGCCGTCAAAAGCGGTGCAAGTAAAATTTATATTGAAGACGTCAAGCGGGAATTCGTCGAGGAGTACATATTCCCCACTCTAAAAGCCGGCGCTGTTTACGAGGGCAAGTACCTCCTCGGCACGTCGATGGCGCGGCCGCTGATCGCCAAAAAGCTGGTGGAAATAGCCGAAAAAGAAGGAGCGGAGGCCGTGGCGCACGGCGCCACCGGCAAGGGCAACGACCAGGTTCGATTTGAGCTGGCGGTCAAGGCGCTGGCGCCGCACCTTAAAATTATCGCCCCCTGGCGGGAGTGGGACATCCGCTCGCGCGAGGACGCCATAGACTACGCCGTCGAGCGCGGCATCCCGGTCCCCGTGACTAAAGCCCGGCCCTACAGCCTGGACCGCAACCTCTGGCACCTCTCCCACGAGGGCGCCGACCTGGAGGACCCCTGGAACGAGCCGCGCTCCGACGTGCTCCTTTTGATCCTCCCGCCCGAAAAGGCGCCGGACAAACCGGCCTACGTGACCCTTGACTTCAGGCGGGGCGTCCCGGTCCGGCTGAACGGCGAGGAGTGCGGGCCGGTGGCGCTGGTCGAGAAGTTGAACGTTATCGCCGGGGAAAACGGCGTGGGAATAGTGGACATGGTTGAAAACCGCCTGGTCGGCATGAAGTCGCGGGGGGTTTACGAGACGCCGGCGGGTACCGTACTGTTCATGGCCCACCGGGAACTGGAGCTTTTGACGCTCGACCGGGCCACCCTGCATTTCAAGGAATCAGTCGCCCTGCGCTACGCCGAGCTGGTTTACGACGGGGTCTGGTTCGCCCCGCTTAAAGAAGCGCTGGACGCCTTCGTGGACAGCACCCAGCGCACCGTCACCGGCACCGTAATGATGAAACTTTACAAGGGCAACTGCACCCCCGCCGGGGTAAAGTCCCCCTACTCCCTGTACAACCAGGAGCTTTCCACCTTCGGCCGGGACGAGATTTACAACCAGAAGGACGCCGAGGGCTTCATCAACCTATTCGGCCTCCCGCTGAAGGTGCGCGCCCTGATGGAGAAGAAAGCGGGCCTGAGGTAGTTTTTCAACGCGGCGCCGGGAATTTACGGCGCCCGTTTTTTAAACAACGTAAAAAATATTTTTAAAACTTACGATAATTTTACAGGGGCAGGCGAAATTTCGCCTCTTATTTTTTGACGGTCCCCTCCGGTTTTGGACCCACGTGAACAATTTTGTCCTCGGATATGTAATAATCGGATGAAATCTGATTTCTGGACTGTACCTGGCCGTCCACGACAACTTCGCGGTAAACCCGCGCTTCGTAGCCTGCCCTGCCGGAATTGACAACTTCTGTTTCACCTTCAGGCAGGGAATTGTCCTCGACGACGATCACTTTCGGCTCAAAGACAGTTTTTTCCGATGTAATCCTGACTGTGTGGCTTTTGCTTTTTTCCTCCCCGAAGATGCTGACCGTTAACGTCCCGGACTTCCCGGACTCCAAAAGGCTTGAAATATAGACCGGGGCGCCCGTGTTGTTGGTAAACTTCAGGTCCAGATAGTCACCGGCAATGGTGGCGTCACGGCCTGGAGAAACGTAACTGACCGGCTGCGGGTGGGGATAGCGCTCAACCACCTCCAGGTCTGAAAGAAGCACGGTGTTATAGAGGGTGGTGGCAACCTGGCACACGCCGCCGCCGAAATCGAGGGATAGTCCGTTACCGATAAAAACAGGGGCTTCCAAGTAGCCTGATTCCGCCAGGCGGGGGCCCAATTGCCGGTTCAATGAAAAGACTTCCCCGGGCTTCAGCAGGGTTCCGTTGATCGCGGCGCTGGCCAGGGCGATATTATGCGACCGGTTCTCGTCACTATTATTGAATGTGGTGATGTACTCCGACAGCAGCGTATCGATCCCATTCAGGTCGGAGGTAGAAATCGGCGGTTCCAGTATCCGGCCGGACGCCGCCACATTTAAATTCCCGCCTGCCAGGTCGCGGCTCACCTGCTCAAGGGTCTTTTCAAGATCAAGGCTGTAACCTTTTTTCTCAGGAGTGATTATAACCTTATCATCGGATAACTTTACTTCTGCGTCCTCCGCCGGCGTTTCCCATTCATCTTTAAGGCATTTTAACTTTTCCGCCAGTTTCTCTTCGGAAAAAGCAATTTTAATCGCCAGGTCGATCGGTGCGGCCCGGAGTTGCGGAGTGGATGTAAACCGGTCAAAAATATTTCCCTTTTTGCCATACGCCAGAGCTTCCTCGATGGTTGACCGGTAATCGTATATTCCGTCTATATCAGGTAAATAAATGACATAGCTTTTTCCCGCGTCTTTAATTCTCAACGCGCTCAGAGGGGGGTCGGGTATGGTACTTTCCAGCCTTTGTACCGCCTCAACCGGGCTCAGGCCCCCTACCGGGACATCATTAACCGTAATGCCCTGTTGAACTTTTCCTGCATACCGGCCGTCCAAAAACATGACTGTGGAGAAGATAACGGCAGCGCACTGGAATAAAAGGATTGACGACAGAAATGCAGCTTTTTTTATAAGAGGCATTGCTTTCTCCGGTGATTATTCGCTGATATTTAAGGTAAGTTGAGTGTACCTGTTGGCTGCCCTGGCCCGCTCGATGGTTTCGGCCGTGATGACTTCTCCTTCCTCTGCTATCACTTCACCGTCGTCCGCTACGATCTGCATGGAAACTTTTTTACCCAGAAGGTACTGTTTCTGACGCTCCTCAAAAAGTTTCAAAGCGTCTCCGGATTGTTTTTCACCAGCATCCGCCTGAGGCGCGGCGCCGGGGGCGGGAGTGGGAGCGGGAGCGGCTTTTGCCTTGCTCTTCAGGTCACCGGTCCGGGCAGCGTCTTTTTCCATCAGTTCAGTAACCAGCACGTCCTCCACGTTTTCTTTAATCACCAGGTAGTCGCGGCCGTAGGTTAGAATGTGGTCTCTCAGAATGATTCCTGCGGGTTTTTCGCCGTTGGCAGGAACGAGCTGGCAGCCCAGAATTTCACCGGTGTCTTCACTGATATAATACTCACTGATGGCGCCCACCAGGCGACCCTTTTGGCTCAAGACTTTAATGCCCGGCAGGCGGAGATCTTTCTCCAGCAAATCCACCGCTCCGGCGCATTCGTTGACTGTAGAGAGAGAAGAGCGGTCCGCAACGGTCAGAGCGAACTCACCGATCCCCAGAACGTCCTCAAATGGCAGTCCCTTTAATCCCAGATACCAGGTCCCGTCTCCCACAAGGAGAAAATCAACAGTACCCCTTTGCGGGTTTAGAACCAGATGCTTCACCTCACCTATTTGCTTCCCCTCTTCAATATTAAGAACCGGTAGCCCCAAAATCTGCTTGCTGCTTTTCACTTGCCCTGCCCCCTTTTTTAAATTGTTTTAGCCTTTCGGCTGTTTCCAGGTTTGCTTTTACTTTTATTAAACTGGGTATTTTCGAATAAGGAGAGTAAAGCATTTTGGCTGCTTCCAGAAGTTCCGCCAAAACATCCAGGAAAAAAAGCTGGCCCTGTAATTTTTGCCTCAGGGAATGGTCCAAAATAAAACCTTTCTGCTCCAGAACCGAATTGAGGATCATACCGGCCTGCAGGTATTGGCCCATTTCCTGGTAAGCAGCGCATATCTCCAGGGCTAGGGCCGCGGAAATCTGCTCCCCTTGATTCAGGTGAAGTGCCCTGAGGAAATAATCCAATGCTCCGGCCATGTCACCCCTGGCTTTGCATTCAAATCCCGCTGAAATGTACTTGTTGACAGAGTCGGGTTCGGTTTGTAATGCAGCAGGGCCCGGCCCGGCAATTTCTTCAACGGCGGGTAATATCTCATTAACTGCAAGCGGTTCTTTGTGAATTTCAACTGGTTCTTCTTCCCCAACGGCCGGTTGAACATTGAAAACAGCCGGCTGTTCACCGTTGGCGGGCATTTCAGCAATAATCGCCATGTCGCTTTGTTCAGACAAAGCCGGTTTGAGAAGAGGCTTTACTTTAGTCGGAGCTGTTTCTTCCACAGATATCTCAGTGTCTATGGACAGTTCTTCTTCCGGGGCCAATTCTTTTTCAACTTTTTCCAGCGCGGCGATCAAGTCGTGCAGGGCTGCCGTTTCACCCGCGGCAGGCTTTTCCTCCAAATACTCAAGCAAATACGACTCGAAATCCCGGCTGTCTTCCCGTTCTTCACCCGAAAAACCTATTTTTGAAGGAGTATCCAGGGTGGCGCAGACTTCCGGGACAACTGTTTCCCCCGGCAGCATAGCGGCAGGAGGATCTCCGGCAGGCTCCACCGGTATGTATTTCTTTTCCAAACCAGCCGCTTTTTGGGGAGCGGGGGGGATTTTTAAAGAAAACCTGCTATCGGCGTTGCTCAAGATAATTGCAGAAAAAGCGATTAGGCCGAAATAGATGGCCAGCACCCGGCCCATGTTGAGGTTGGAAGTAGCGAAGGGGAAAATAGCCCCTAAAGCATAAGAAATTCCCACTGTGCAATAAATAGTCCGGGAGCTCAGCGGGATGCGGTTTTTAACAAGGTGGAATATGGTTATTAAAACAATAGTTATTAATAATAATGTGGTCAGGTATTCGGACATAGCTTAACCTCGACCTTTTTAAAACATTATCGGCAAATTTCGTCAATAAATCAAGTATAAATTAAAATCAATTTCAAAAAAGGGTGTTTATTCCTGTCGAAGCGTGAAAGAAATTTCAACTTATTAAGGAAAAAACGGCCAGGAGAATCACTCTCCTGACCGTGTTCGTAAGATGCAACATGCCCGGCGAATGGCGACACGTTCGGTTTGATGAGAGCTGCGCGCTGTTCCGGGGGGTTCTGTGAGAGGGTAATGCTGCAGAAAATTACTGCAGCATTACCCTACTTGATTTACTGTTGCTTAGGGCTTGATATACGCATAACCTTCAGCTTGCTTTTTAACAATTTCTGTTATACCTGCCGAGACTACCGTAACATAAGAGTATATCATGTTCTCATCTAAAGATTTCATCCTGAGAGAGTTTCGGCAAGCAACGAATCTTACACCCATTTTTGTTAACTTATTCATTTGTTCAAGTAAGTCTCCACTTGCTATTCCGCAACTGTGTTCAATTTCAGAGCTGCTTTCTGCTATCTGGCATTTATTGGCATTGGCATATGCAGAGACTGCAGCGCCGTTGGCCAAAACCTCAATATCCACATTCTCTTGTCCTACGTCATTTAAGAAATTGATGATGTTTAAAAGTGTTCTCTTCCATCTTTCAGGTTCGTTTACATGGAAAAGAACTTTCAGGTTGTCCATTAGAAAAGCCCCCTTTATTTGTTTGCTTGAAAGTTTGTCAAGCCCTAGTTAGGCCAATAAAGTTTTTCTTTTGAGAAAATTTTTCGATATGAATCTTTCTGTGAGCAAAATGAAACTAGAAAAGATATGAATTCTTCCACCACAGAGGTTTGAAACTTATCTTTATTATGGTTTATTTTCGGCTTTTTCGGTCTAAGCTACCTTAATACCGTTGGTTTAATACCTAAAGATCTTGCTTCTATAATGCTGCAAGCCAGCAGCCTTCTCTTAGCGTTAGCCATGGCCGGCATGGGTCTTAGTGTAGATTTGGTAATGTTTAAGCGTATGGGATTGAAATCGCGTATAGATAAAAGAGGTATACTCACAAGGTTATGGGCAATTATCTCCACAACTGTAGCTAAAACAAGCCCTTGGAGGCTACCGTGAATAAGAGGCATACGTTGAAAGGTGTTAAAAATAGTTTTGCTTTGCATAACTTTCATCTCGAATTCTCCCCTCTATTTTTTCTTGAATTTAACAATAATAAGTTTACAGCAAAAACAGGTAAGAAGGGAAATACCTGATTATAATAAGCCTTATAATGGGATACTTATATAGGAAAGCGGTTGGCACCAGGACCGGGGAGTAGTTTGCAGAAAGTTCCAATAGATGAGGTAGTCGAAAAAAAACCCCTGTATATAGATTAATGAACCCGGTGAGCGTTCCATCCTTTCCTATTTTCCTTCAAGCAATAAAGCGCAGGAGGCTGTAGAGGCCTTAAAGGGCGCAGGCATCGGTGAAGTCCAACTGGACCGGGTGTCCCGCTTATGAACAAGTACGGATTGGAATACGTAGTGGACATGGATCTTTCCAAATGCTTTGATCGGTTAGACCATGAATGGACCAAAACAAAGCATAAGAATCAAGATGAAACCCCATATACCTCAGACGGAAGGGAACAGCACCAGAGGCGCACCGGTAAACGGCAAGCACTTCCAAGAAATGATGAATTACTCGGCAATCATTTGATGGAAAAAATTCCGGCGCCACTGACGGCCGCGCGGGGGTTTGATCCCGCTGCGGCCGGATCAGGCCGGGCCGGTATTGCAGCGTGGTAGTTGGTTAGGATATGTTTAGCCGCGCATCTTCTCGATGGCTTCCTTGATTTCCGCGACGGAGGCTTCTTCCTCGATGGTGGAAAGGTCTCCGAGTTCCGCGTTCGACCAGAGGGTGCGCATGATCCGGCGCATAATTTTGCCGCTCCGGGTCTTGGGCAGCATTTTAACGAACTGGATGTCCTTTATTACCACTATGGGTCCCATTGTATTGCGCACGTGGGTGATCAGTTCTTTCTTCAGCGCGCCGGTAGGCTCGTAGCCCGCCCTCAAGACCACGAAGGCGCTCGCCACTTCGCCGCGCAGCTCGTCGGGCACTCCCGAAACACCGCTCTCGGCGACAGCCGGGTGGCCGATAAGCGCGTTTTCAACCTCAATTGTACCGATCCGGTGGGCGGCGATCTTAATCACTTCGTCGGAGCGGCCGGCGAACCAGACGTAGCCGTCCTCGTCCAAGGTAGCCGCGTCACCGCAGTAATAAGAGCCCTTGGTAGCCGGGGTCTTCTCCCAGTAAGCGCCCTTATACATTTCGTGTTCCCGGTCGCCCCAGAGGTATGACACCAGGCCCGGGAAAGGCCTCTTGATCAGGACCGCGCCCTTCTCGCCGCGCGGTGTTTTTTCGCCGGTCCTGTCGTCCACGATCTCGGCGATAATGCCGGGGACAGGAATTCCAGCGGAGCCCGGCTTGATCGGGATCATCCCAAGGCCGTACGGGTTCGCGAATATGGGTCCGGAAGTTTCCGTCTGCCACATGTGGTCCATAACCGGGATGCGGTTTTCAAACACTTCCTCCTGGAGCCACTGCCAGGCGGGCGGGTTGAGCACTTCGCCGGCGCAGAAGATCCGCTCGACCGTGCTCAGGTCGTGTTTTCTTGGCTGTTCGATGCCCAGTCTCATCAATCCGCGCACGCCGGTGGGGGAGAGCCACATAGCGGTGACCTTATATTTTTCCACGATGTCCCACCACATATCCTGCCGTGGGAAGTCGGGAGTGCCTTCGTAAAGGATGGAGGTGCAGCCGTGCAGCAGCGGGCCGTAGGTGTTGTAGCTGTGGCCCACGATCCAGCCGATGTCCGAGGTGCAGAACCACACGTCGGTTTCTTTCAGGCCGTAGATCCATTTGGCCATGTTGTAGATATACATCTGGTAGCCGCCGTGTTTTTGCACGGTTACTTTCGGCTTGGCCGTGGTTCCGGAGGTGGGGAGCATGAAAAGGGGATCGTTCGCTTCCATGATCTCCACTGCGGAGCTTTGTCCCTCTCCGCCGGCTAAAAATTCATCCCAGAAGATGTCCCGGCCGGCTTTCATCGGGGGGTTGTCCCCCTTCTTCAGCACGACGACTTTCTTGATTTGATCAGCCGGGCATTTGTCGAAGCCTTCGTCCACAATCTTTTTCAGGTCAACAGGCTTGCCCCGCCGCAAGTTCTGGTCCTGCACGATCGCGTACTGGGCGCCGGATATATTGACCCGGTCCGCAACCGCTCCCGCGGAAAAGCCCGCGAAAATGACGACGTGGATTGCTCCGACGCGGGCGCAGGCCAGCATCACTGACAGCGATTCTATGCTGGGCGGCATGTAGACGGCAACCCGGTCACCTTTTTTCACGCCCATGCCGCGCAGGGCCGCGGCTGCTTTTTGCACCTTGTACAGCAGTTGGGCGTAAGTCACCGTATGGACCTCGCCGGTCTCGCCCGACTCTGCGATCAGGGCCGCGCGGCCGGCGCGCCCTCTTTCAATATTGTAATCCAGGCAGTTGTAACAAATGTTGGTAAGGCCGCCTTCGAACCACTTGAACGTCGGGTAATCCCAGGTAAAGACCTTGTCCCATTTCTTAAACCAGTGGATGTCATTAGACGACTTGATCGCCGCGTCTTCCCAGAAGCCCTCCACATCGTCTTCCGCCCATTTCAGGAAGGCTTTTACCTGTGGTGGAACCAGTCCGGTTCCCGCTTTTGAAAAATCCATTAATTCTACTCCCCCCATAAAAAATATACGGCAACTGATTATATTGTAACGGTTTTTCTGGAGGGGTTAAGGTTATCCCCTTTAAAGGTATTATATTGTGGTTAAATGGTCAAAAATAAAGGTGAATGGTTATATCCAGACATCTTTCAGATTAATTTTTTTAAGATATTTGGCTGATTTTGAGGTGTAAGTGGTTTTGTAAAAGGGGAATACCAGAATAATTAGTAATATTTTTACTTATACTCTATTTAGATTAATTTACAGGTTAACAGTACGTAAACGTTGTTAAACGGTTAAAACTGGTTGGCGAACATCCTGCGTGGGGTCAAGTGCTTGCGATGATGGAGACCCAAAATAAAGCCGCCGGGCGCCTGCCCGGCGGCTTTATCGGACTGTTCAAAGGATTTATCGCCCGGGTTAGCCTGATGCCCTGGTGTTCGAGGCTAGCCGCGCCGCTTTCGGCGCCCTGGTGAGGAGGGCCACAAAAACGGTTTTCGAAAAAGGAAATGCTAAAATGCTTTACCTGTTTTTCGTCTATGTTAAAAAATAAATAATTTTTATGTTCAACAGTTAAAAACCGCCCCTGAAATGCTAAACCCGGCAGGCTAACCGCCACCGGATTTTTTTTCGGATGTTGATCCATTGTATTTGTGCAGCATTTCAATTTCCATGATGCGCATTATTTTAATAGTCAGTCCAAACTGTAACTGGATGGGTATCCATAGTGCGGGCACATGGTGATTGTGATGAACACCAATTTCTCTGGCGTTGGCCAAAAATACTTCCGGTCGATCTACTGCCACTTTGGAATTCTAGCCTTCCAAGATTGAGGATTGCGATGAAGATGCATGATAGCAATAATGAGGATAGTTTCTCCACTAACTTGGTAAATGACTCCATAGGGAAATTTCTTCATGCGGCAGCGTCGTGTCCTCTTGGATATTGGTGACCAGGCTTCAGGATATTGCACGATCCTTTCAATTGTCGCCTGAACTTCCCCGGAGAACTCGAACCCGAGGCCTTCACTTTGTGAGTTGTAATATTCTATAGCATCAAAGAACTCTACCCGGGCGGGCTCAAGAAACACAATGTTCATTTGGCCTTCTGCTTACCTACTTCATCGAAGACCTGCCTTGCAGTAATTGTTTTAATTTCACCTTTCTCGAAAGCGTCGATACGATCTTCTGATTCTTGAGCCCATAATTCATCCACCCGCTTACGTGATGGGGAATCAAGGCTGGATAGAAGACGCTCTGCCAATTGTGCCCGTTCAATGGGCGGGAGGGATAGCGCTTCTTTGAAAAGCTCTGAACCTCGATTTGACATCTTGACATCTCCTTTTATACAAAATTATACCATAAAGCTTGGAAGTTTGGAATAAAGCCTTAAAATAAGATAAAAGATGGATTTTAAATTAGAACATCAGAAGATAATTTTCAGAATTAATTATCCCGGGAAACGTTCCCATCCCAGTTTGATCCGCACATTTTTGCTCTTGTAAACAGTTACATATCCTTAAAGAGCCAGATCATCCCGGCAGGTTCCGTATCTTGATCTGGAGGAGAAACGGGATGAGCAAGAACAGGCGACCAAAGTAATTAGCAATTAATTATCGCCCTCAATGTTATAGTTTATAAACTCGCTAAAGGTTAAAAGACTCCTACCCGTTTTGCGTTTACCAATAATCTCTAGTTGTTAAATTTGTCAACATTTCAACAACGTCCTTTAGTCCCGGTGGTGCTCCGCCAGGTCAGTCCAAACTGTAGATCAAAAGGCCGCTGATCAGCTTCGGGTAGAAGTAGGTGCTTTTCTGCGGCGCTACCTCCCCGTTCGCCGCCACCGAGGTGACTTCTTCCACCAGGGTCGGGTTTAAGAAAAAGGCTGCCTGGTACTCGCCGCGGTCGACCGCTGTAAGCGCGCCTTCTTCCTCCCTGCTGTAGGTTATGTGATCCCCCCTGGCCCGCAGTTCCCCGCAGACGCCAAGGAGCCTTTCGATGATCAGGCTGTGCAGCACCGGCGCGTCCATGCTCTGCCATTCCGGCGATTTGCCAGGCGGCATCATTTTTGCCGCATCGACCTCTTTTTTGAGCGTGGCAAAATATAGCCTGCCTTCACCAAGGTAGACTCCGAATACGTGGGGGTGGCGGCGCTCGCCGGGCAGGGCCGCGCCCCTTTCAGCCAGTTCTCTTAAAAAATCCATGAAATTTTCGCCCTGCTGAGCTAATGGGAATTCCTCCAGCGTAAAATTTTCCGAAAGCCGCCCGGGGAGATCATCGACGTCGGCCGCGCTCACGTTTTTTATCAGGCGGTGGGCAGGCAGGATGACCAATCCGGGGTCGTAAAGGTTGACCAGGGTCATCATCACGTAGTTGTAGGCGGGCTCGGTTGTGTAGGAGTCTAACAGGCTGCCCCCCTCCGCCTCCATATCCCGCTCCTTCTTATATAATAAGGCGGTTTCGTAGCGGTGGTGGCCGTCCGCCAGAAAAACGCGCTTGTCCAGCATGAGTTCCTGGACCCGCCCGATAACGGCCGTGTCGAAGATTGCCCACAGGCGGTGGGCCTCATTATTTTCGTCGGTGAAAGAGATGTCAGGAGGCCTTTTGCCGGCCGCGTCCCGCAGGGTATCGTCAACGGCCGTTTCCGGGTCCGCGTAAAGGCTGAAAATCGGGCTGAAATTCGCCCGGCAGGCGTGCATCAGGGCCAGGCGGTCAGCCTTGTGCTTGGGCATTGTTTCCTCATGGGGGAGTATTATCCCTTTTTCGTAAGGCTCGAGCTTAACCGCACAGGTTAAACCGGTGCGCACCAGTCTTGAATCGTTTACAGTAAACTCGTGCTCGTACAGGTAGAGGGCGTGACTTTCCTCCGGCGCCAGCACTTTTTCTTTGAGCCACGAGGTATAATCTGCAGCCGCCCTGGTATAGCGGTTATTGCCTTCGCCGTCGCTGTCGCAAACCCTCCCGTATTCCAGGCGGATAATATTATACGGGTTTTTCCGGTAGTAGGCTTCCTGGGCGTCCCTGTCTATAACGTCATACGGCGGAGTCACCACGTCGGCAAGGTTTTTTACTATCCCGGGGTTATAGCGAAGCCCTTTGAAAGGGATTATTACTGCCATTTAAATCCTCCTTGTCAGAGATGTTAGAATTCGGAAGTGAGAAGTGACAATTCCTCCCGCTGTACTCACCACTCGCCTCTTAATTTCATTTCTATCCTGGATAATTGTAATATAACCTGCGCCAAAAAACAACAAGAATCAGGAAGAAGTTGTAAGACAAACTTTTTTAGTATCAAATGTTGCAATATTTTCACTATTATGTTAGATTAGTTAATGATAGAATGGGGAAACGGTATTATAGTTTCAGTTTTTAATATTTAAAGGCGGGTGGTTAAAAAAATCACGGGAAAAGTAGTACGGTAGGACGGCGGGAATGAAGTTGTCGGCGTTTACAAGGCGGCACTCTCATTCGGGAGTGTTTTTTTATGTAATTTTTACATAATGGGAGGTTAAATTTAATGACTAAGAAAATATCTCTTTTGTTGATTTGCATTGCTGTATTGCTGGCTTTTGTGGTGACCGGGTGCTCCCCGAAGCAGGACACGACGGCCAAATCCAGTGAACCGATTAGTATAGGCGCCGTCCTTGACATAAGCGGGCCCGCCTCTTCACTCGGCATTCCGGAAAGAGATACACTATTGATGCTGGCTGACCAGTTGAATGCCAAAGGCGGCATTAACGGGCGCCCAGTCAAGCTGACTATTCTTGACAACAAGAGCGACGAAACAGAAAGCGTGCTGGCGGTCAAGAAGCTGATCGACCAGGAGAAAGTTTCGGCCATTATCGGCTGCAGCGCCAGCGGCACTTCCCTGGCCATGGTCGACACTGTAACCAAAGAGAGCGTGCCGATGATCTCCCTGGCCGCCAGCAGCAAGATCGTCGAACCGGCCAGCGACCGCAAGTGGGTTTTCAAGACAGCCCAGAGTGATAAAACTGTTACCGGTAAAATTATCAAGTACGCGAAGTCCAAAGGTATTGAGCGGATTGCTTTACTGTATATGAACAACGCATACGGCGACGGCGGCAGACAGGAACTGAACAAAGCGGCCGAAGCCAACGGTGTCAAGATAGTTTTCCAGGACAAGTTTGAGGCGACGGACAAAGAGATGTCGGCCCAGTTGACGAAGATCAAGGGCACCGACGCTCAGGCGGTTGTTATATGGGCAATCCCACCGTCTGCCTCAATAGTGACCCGCAATTACAAGGAGATAGGTTTAAATATTCCAATGATCCACAGCCACGGCATCGCCAACCAGTCCTTCCTTGACCTGGCCGGCGATAAGGCAAACGGCATCATCCTGCCGGTCGGCAAGCTGATAGTCGCCGGCCAGCTGCCGGACACGGACCCGCAGAAGCAGACGCTTGTTACTTACGCCAAAGACTACGCCGCGAAGTATAACACTCCCCCCAGCGCCTTTGGCGGGCACGGCGCGGACGGCTTTAACCTTTTGGTGCAGGCAATAAAAGAAGCGGGAACCGACCGTGGCAAGATCCGCGACGCGCTGGAAAAAATCAAAAACTTCACCGGCGTCTCCGGCGTGTTCAACATGTCCGAGCAGGACCACAACGGGTTGGACGAAAGCTCAATGGTCATGGTGGAAGTAAAAGACGGCAAGTGGACTTTAATCAAGTAGTACTGTATAAGGCGGTGAAGCGTTGCCTTCTCTCGACCAGTTACTCCAATATCTCTTTTCCGGCCTGACGCTCGGGGCTATATACGCCCTGATCGCACTGGCCCTGGTCATGACCTACAACATCACCGGGATTCTAAATATGGCCCAGGGCGAGTTTGTCGCCCTGGGCGCCCTGACGGCCTGCAGCCTTTACACTGCGGGCCTTCCAGCGCTTCTTTGCTTTTTCCTCGCAGTGCTGGTTACTGCTGCCGTGGGGGGCCTGGTGGAGCGCCTGGCCATAAACCCGGCCCGCGACGCCTCACCCCTGTCCCTGATCATTATCACTATCGGGGTTTCAATAAGTTTACGCGGCCTGGCGCTCCTGATCTGGGGGACCGACCCCCATTCCCTTCCGGCGTTCACCAGGGGCGGCCCCCTTCAAGTTCTGGGAGCGGCTGTGAACACCCAGAGCCTCTGGATCTTCGGCCTGGTAGTGGTCACCGTGGCGGGGCTCTTTGCCTTCATGGAGAGGACATACTGGGGAAAGGCAGTCCGGGCGTGCGTGGTTAACCGGACGGCGGCCAGGCTGATGGGGATCAACCCCTATCTCCTGTCGTTTCTGGCTTTCATTGCCAGCGGCGCGATGGGAGCGGCGGCGGGTATATTTATCACCCCGGTTACCCTGGCGACTTATGACATGGGTTTTATGCTCGGGCTGAAAGGGTTCGTCGCGGCGGTGCTGGGGGGCATCAACAATATCGGGGGCGCTATTGTCGGGGGGTTTTTACTGGGCTTGCTGGAAATTTTCGGGGCGGGCCTGGTTTCTTCCGGGTTTAAGGACGCCGTGGCAATGATCGTCCTGATCGCGGTCCTTTTGGTGAGGCCCGAAGGTATTTTAGGCATGGTTACCGGAAGAAAAGTATGATTTACGCGCCCGAAGTGGAGTGAATAGTGATGAAATCAGCATTAGCAGTAATATTTGGCCTCGTCTTTCTGGCGCTGCCGTTTTTTGTTAAGAGCAACTACTTTCTCAGCATTTTTATTGTAATCGGCATATACACGCTGGTGGTTGAAGGGCTTGGTATTCTAATGGGCTACGCCGGGCAGGTTTCTTTCGGGCAGGCGGCCTTTTTTGGGATCGGCGGCTATGCGGTGGCGATACTGACCACAAGGTTTCACTGGGGGACGGTTACCGCCCTGGTCGCCGCGATGGTGCTTCCGGCGGTGGTTGCGGCCCTGATCGGGAGGCCTACCCTGAAGCTGCGAGAGGTCTACCTGGCCCTGGCCACCCTTGCCTTCGGGCTGTTGGTGCATACTTTCTTCAACGAAGGCAGGGAGCTTACAGGCGGTCCCTCCGGCATGACCGGAATCCCTTACCTGGCCTTCGGCGACCTCGTTTTCAACCGGGACTTCAAATTTTTCTACCTGGTATGGGCGCTGGTGCTGCTGGTCTTTCTGGGGGTGCGCAACCTGGGCCGCTCCAGGGTGGGGCGGGCGATGCGCGCCATACGCGAGAGCGAATTGGCCGCCGAGGCAAACGGCATCGACACCTCGCTTATAAAACTGCAGGCTTTTATTTTCAGCGCCTTTTTGGCCGGCCTGGCCGGAGGGGTTTACGCCTATTACGTCACTTTTATCAGCCCTTCTCCTTTCGGATTTCACATGTCCATCCAGTTTGTCCTGATGGCCGTTATCGGCGGCCTGGGCACGATCTGGGGCCCCGTCCTCGGCGTGGGCCTGGTGGTGGCGCTCAGTGAAGTGCTCAAGTGGCTGATCCCGAAACTCCTGCCCAGTGCCGGCGGTGAATACCAGATCGTATTTTTCGGCATTATCCTGATCCTGGTAATGATCTTTAAGCCGGAAGGCCTTAGCCACGGCTGGCGCAGGAAGGCGCCCGCAGCGGAGGAGGGGGCCGGCCGGTTGAAAGCCACGGCCACGTGAGAATTTATAGCGAAAAGAATAAGTTAACGAACCGGTGCCTGGCACCGAACGTTGTCTTATTTGCAAATAAGACAACCATGCCGAAGCGGCGCCATCAGAGGATAAAAAAAGCGTTTCTCGTCTTTAGGGGTAGTGCCATCCTGCAGACTGTGCCTGCCCGGAGGGTTGGCGTTTGGGCCGTCCCGGGGGTTATCCTCCGCTCTCTTCGCAATTTTTAATTTGAATAAGACTTCATTATGCTCACCGCGTATTCTTAAGTGCCCCGGCATACCTACGCGCTATTAGAGCAAATCTGCATGCCTGCACGCGCTATGAAACGCAGCCAGTGCTCCGCGCCGCTGCGGATAATCCCCCGGACCGGCCTGCAGCTGGTACCTTTAGGGTTGGATAAAAAGCGGCGCCATCAGAGGATGATAATATCTATTTTCAGGGTTGTTAAGGGGTCGACACCATGATTTCCATGATTGAACAGGGGCCGATCAGGCCGCCCAGTGAAGCGGGCAGCCTTTTAATCAGGCTAACCCGCAACTGCCCCTGGAACCTTTGCGCCTTTTGCCCGACATATAAAGGGAAGAAATTTTCTTTCCGCCAGGTGGCAGAAATTAAAAGGGACATAGACAGCTTTAAGGAAATTGAGAGAGAGTTGATTAACCTCTCAAATGAACTTGGCTGCGGTGGCAGGATCGACGGGAAGGTTGCCGGCGCGGCCTACGGCCGTTACGGTTTTCTCTATTACCATGTCGGGTCGTGGCTGGCCTCGGGGGGGCGCAACGTCTTTTTACAGGACGCGGACAGCCTGATCATGAAGACGGCAGACCTTTTAGAAGTATTGGGCCACCTTCGGGCGGCTTTTCCGTCTGTGGACAGGATAACCACCTACGCCCGGTCGCGCACCGTGATGAAAAAGAGCGGCGGCGAACTGGCTGAACTGGTCCGGGCGGGGATAAGGCGAGTGCACACAGGGGTGGAATCGGGAAGCGACGAAGTGCTTGCTTTTATTAAAAAGGGCGCAAGAGGCGACGACCACATCCTCGCCGGGAGAATGCTGAAAGAGGCGGGGGTTTCCGTTTGCCAGTACGTCATCCTGGGCATGGGCGGCAAGCGCTGGGCGGAAGAACACCCGCTGCAGACCGCGAGGGTGATCAACGACGTTGACCCGGATTTCGTCAGGTTCCGCACCCTGGCGGTGAAGGAAGACTCTACCCTGGCCGGGATGGTGGACAAGGGGGACTTTGCACCCCTTTCCGAAGACGAAATCGTGCGGGAAGAGAGAGTACTAATCGAAAACCTGCACGGCATAAAGACCAGGCTGGTGAGCGACCACATCTTAAACCTCCTGGAAGAAGTCGAGGGCCGGCTGCCGGAAGACAAAGAAAAAATGCTCGGGTCAATCGACCGTTACCTGGCCCTGCCGGAGCGCGATCGGCTCATTTTCAGGCTCGGACGCAGGGGGGGAGTATACCGTTTTCTGGATGACCTGAGCCGCCGGGATACCCGCGCCAGGCTGGAAATGGCACTGGACCAAATCCTGAGTGAAGGTACACTGGATGACGCCATAGACGAAATGCGCCGGCAGTATATCTGATCTTCTGACTTTACGGGTGAGCCGGGCCGGCAGGGAGGCCCGCGGGCTGCCGCGGGCGGGCGTATATGATGCCTGGCCGTCGACTTATTCTTCTTATCTACCTGTTGATCCAAATTAGCGACAGCATTTTAGCTGCGACTTGCGGCCCGCAGGTCCATGGTGTTTTGGCAATAAAATGTTGAAACGTAAGGAGAATTTTTTGTTGGAAAGGTTAAATTGCCTCGGTACAAGGCAGCCGCGCATCCAAAACGAAGAGGAGTATTTCAGGTCGGCCGTCCTGCTTCCGGTTGTCGAAAAGGAGGGGGGACTTCAGATCCTTTTTGAAGTGCGGTCCAGCAGCCTGAATAGGCAGCCGGGGGAAATCTGCTTTCCAGGCGGCATGATCGAAAAGGAGGAAGCGGACCGGCCGGAACTGGCCGCGCTGCGGGAGGCGTCAGAGGAACTCGGTATTGAAGAACGGCACATCGAGCTGATCGGCCCGCTCGATTACATAATTACACCTCCCGGCGCCCTGATCTACCCTTACGCCGGGAAGATCCTGCGCCCGGAGGAATTGAACCCGAACCGGGATGAAGTGGAGCAGGTCTTTACCGCCCCGGTCGAATATTTCCTTAACAACCCGTTTGGTAAAAGCAATACCGACGTGGCAACGCGTTACGGGCCCGGTTTCCCCTTTCACAAGGTCTCATCCGATTACACCGACACATGGCAGAAGAGGTGGAGTTTCCCCGTATACTACTGTGAGTACGGAGGGCACTTCATCTGGGGGATAACAGCGCGGATCCTGCGAAATTTTATCGAGTTGTGCTTGTGAAGATCTGCCGGCTTTGCTAAAGCCGGTTTTGTTTTGATACGGCCAATTATTAATGGGCATTCAGGGGAGCTAATTTGATGCAAATCACAATGGAGCAGTGATCGTTACAATATCCGGACTGAAGCCGGAGGTTTATGATCAGCGCAACAGTAATATTGTTAAGTTTTAGAAAGACAAGTAAAAAAATTCGCAGGAGGTGTGTAGTTAATGAGCGGCGCTTGCAACCTTCCCGGCAACTGCCTGACCACCGCCATGGGCATCCTGCCGCACACATCGATCGAGGACGCGCTGGACCTGGCCCTCACCCTGGATATACCCTTCTGGCCGCAGCTGCCCAAATACAGCTTTAATGAAGACATGTACGTCCAGATCAGCGAGCATTTCCCGGGCATAGTGGTGGATGAAAAAAATTTGAGAGTCCGGCTTGACCTCGACGCCTTTTACGAAGAGCTGCCTGCCTACGCCGAAAAGATGGAAGACCGCTCCTATCTGGAACTCTCGCCGGGATACTCGGCCGCCCTCGGCGCCTTTTTGGAAAGAGACTTGAGCAAGCACCGGGCGATCAGGGGACAGAGCATCGGCCCGGTCAGCTTCGGCCTTAAAATAACCGACCGGAACATGATGCCGGTCATCTATTTCGACGAGGTCAGGGACTTCCTGTTCGACTTTATCGCCCGCAAGCTGAACGCCCAGTACGACCAGCTCAAGGCCAAAAATGAAAATTCTTTCGTCTGGGTGGACGAGCCCGGACTCGAAATAATTTTCGGCTCGTTTACCGGCTATTCCAGCGACCGGGCCAAACGCGACTACCGCGCTTTCCTGGAGAGCGTGCGCGGCCCGCAGGGCGTCCACCTGTGCGGCAACCCGGACTGGTCTTTCCTGCTGGGGATGGACCTCGACATCCTCTCGGTCGACACTTTCGGCTGGGGGCACATCTTCACCCGCTACCACGACGAAGTGATCGCCTTTTTAAAGCGCGGCGGCATCATCTCCTGGGGCATAGTGCCGACGCTGACCGGTGAAATCGACGCCCAGACGGTGGACGGGGTGGTGCAGCGACTGGAAAGCCTCTGGGATTACCTGGCGGGGGAAGGCGCCGACAAGAAGCTGATCCTGGAGCGGGCCTGGCTGGCCCCCGCGCGCTGCTGCCTGGTGAACGCGGACGGCGCCGCCAGCGTGGAAAAGGCTTTTGGGGTGCTGCGGGAGGTGTCGGGGAGGATCAGGGAAAAGTACGGGTTGGAATGATACTTAAGCTGTCCGGAGGAATTCCCGCGGCCGGTCTTCCGGATGGTGGGTTGGATTCCCCCCGCCTCCACCAATAGTAACCAAAATTTTTAGTATAACTTCAACGTCATCCTTAAAGAGAATAATTCTATCTACAAACTGATTGATGAGGTGCTTCATAGTTTCCTCGTCATTTTTAAGGAGCAATTATACGGCAAATATTGCAGGATTACCCGTCCAAGTCACGAAATATAACAAATAATTAAATTTTATCAACCAGACAAATTGTGGTCTGGGTCAATTGGTATATTAAAGAAATCAAAAAAAGATTCAAAACCCCGCCAAAGGTGATGCATTTTTCCCTCATCGCACCAAACAATTTACCCACGAGCTGACCCGCAGGCAGGCAAATGGATCTGTTGATTGATGAGCTGGAAAAGGGGCTGAACAAGCGCGCTGAAAATAAAATAATGTTTATGATTCGCTGAATTGTAGTGTAATGAGTACGTGTAATTAAGCAAGCATTAATTGTTAATAATCTTATTAAAAAAAATAGCTGTTTTCTTTAATAAGAATGAGCGGATATAAATTTATTAAAATCCTCTTTAATAAAAACCCAGGAGGCTGGTACATAGTGTCAGGCCGGGCCGGTAGTTTTGTTAAACAATCTTCTGGTTATTCAGCTTATATTCCAGCAGCTTTGCCGCCAGTTCCGCCTTTATACTTTGACAATAAATTTATTTCTTATCCAACGGCAAACAACCTTGTAAACAAATTTGCAGAACTGAAGATATTAACTGAAAAGACCGGCCAGCAAAGAAACAGGGCTTTTAATTACACGTTTACCTTGAAGTCTTGAGTGATAATGTATAGTTTGCTTTGCGAACCTTAGAAACCGGATAAAACATGCAGCAATAATCTTCATACAACAAATAGAGGATGATAAAAATGACGGATGAGCGTTTGGCTCGCTTTGGTTTCGGGTTTGCTAAGCGAAGCGTGCATGTAGCTCGCACAATTATGCTGGAGGATCTAACTAATTTACTTGTGGCAGTTCCGGAGGCGAAAAAGCAGTCAGATTATTTAAACGCTATAATTGAAGATAACTGCTTGGGAAAAAAATCGTTAAATACTCGTAAAATATCGGCCGGACAATTAGTGCAACTGTATACCATCGACCCTGAGATTACCATCTTTCGGAACCTGTTATATTTTTGGCAGCGAGATGAGAAGGGACGGCCCCTATTGGCGTTGCTTTGTGCGGTAACCCGTGATCCTGTACTGCGCCAAACCGCTCAATTGATTATGGATACTTCGGAAGGCTCTGTGTTTACCAGCGAGTCTGTGGAAGAATATATTGGCAGCCTTTTTTTGGGGCGGTACAGTAAGGTTACACTGGCGTCTATGGCACGCAATATTAGATCAACGTGGACACAAACCGGGCATTTGTCCGGGCGCTCTATTAAAAAAAGAGTCAAGCCTGAAGCTACTCCCGGCACAGTGGCTTATGCGTTGCTATTAAGTTATTTGACGGGTAGAAGGGGTACAGAATTATTTGAGACAGAATATGTCAAAATACTTGATTGCAATCGGGAAAAGGCAATAGAAATGGCCGAACAGGCATCTGTGCGGGGCTGGATTGTTTTTAAGCGGATTGGGGATGTAATGGAGGCATCATTTCCAAACCTGCTAACTGAGCAGGAGGTGTTATGGCTGCGTGAGCAAACTGAAACGATTGGTAGATAACTATGAAATCTATATTGGCATACCTTGGCGGGATGCCGCTGCCGCGCAAAGGGTTATATTTTGTGTATATAATCCGATGGATGAGCTCAAATTGCGAGCCAAGATTGATGAGTTTGAGTTGGCAACGCGTAAGAAACACCATAGTTGGCTGCATTATGACCTGACAGATACTTTTACCGAGTGGTTAAGCAGCCAGAAATATGCCAAAAGCTATTTTCAAAAACCTCAGTTATTGCCTGCTGTTGGATCACGCTATGGCAATTATCTTGAAGAAACATGCAGGGTATTTCTAAAAGAATCTGATGTGGATGATAATACGGTGGTAGCGGTTTCGGGTGTGGCTTCTTTATTCGGTTTTATTAAAGTAAAAGAGATGGTTGACCGGATTGCTCCTCTTATACCCGGACGCCTCTTGGTGTTTTTCCCTGGCAGCTATGAGAATAACAATTTCCGTTTGTTGGACGGCTATGACGGTTGGAATTATCACGCGTATGTGATCACTCCGGACAAAGACTTGTAATGGGGGAGGGGGATAGAATGTTAAATCAGGATATTTATCTTGTCAACCCTGCCAGCAGGAAAATTGTCAATGAAGGTGTGGCCAGCGTAAACGATGAAACCATGGCAGTCCTTCGCTATGAACTTGAAACCTTCGTGTGTGACGGGCAATATGAAAAAGGCTTGGAACATATACTTGATGTTTATTTGCGAAACTTAAACCAGGCGCAGCAACCGGGAGTATGGGTTAGCGGATTTTATGGCTCTGGTAAATCCCATTTGGTCAAAATGCTGTGCGCGTTATGGACCGACCGTACTTTTCCCGATGGGGCAACAGCCCGCGGCATTGTCAGTGTGTCAGATGCTATCAGAAGCTATCTGAAAGAACTTGGCGTCCAAGGCAGGCGGCATGGCGGACTGCACGCCGCATCAGGCACACTGGGAGCCGGGGCCGTAGGCAGTGTCAGGCTGGCATTGCTGCGGATCATTTTTAAGTCTGCCGGCTTGCCGGAACGGTATTCCCTGGCCAGTTTTGTCATGTGGCTGAAAAATGAGGGCGTCTACGATGTTGTAAAACAGAAGGTAGAAGCCAAGGGCAGTATTTGGAGTGAGGAACTGGATAATCTTTATGTCGCGGAAGACTTGCATCGAGCTTTGGTAGAGGTAAAACCCAACGTGTTTGCCGACCCTCTTGTTTGCGCCGAAACGCTTATCCATCAATACCCCAATGTGCAGGATATCAGCAACGATGACATGGTGAAAGCCATTCGCCAAGCTTTAACCCAGGAAGGCAAGTTTCCTTTGACTCTTGTTGTCTTGGACGAAGTGCAGCAATACATCGGTGAAGACAGCCAAAAATCACTGGATGTGCAGGAAGTAGTCGAAACCTGCTGCAAAACAATCGGCAGCCATTTATTATTTATCGGTACCGGACAAACAGCAGTTTCCGGCACATCCAATTTAAAAAAGCTGGAAGGCCGGTTTACCGTACGGATTGAACTGTCCGACACGGATGTCAATGCGGTAGTTCGCAAAGTCATCCTGGCCAAGAAGCCTGATGCTATTGATAATTTAAAACAAGTGATGCAGACAAATACGGGCGAGATTTCCCGCCATTTATCCGGTACAAGCATTGGGCATAGCCAGCAGGATGCGGAGTTCTTTTCCCAGGACTATCCTGTATTGCCCGTGCGGCGCAGGTTTTGGGAATATGCTCTCAGGGTGTTGGATCAGACCGGTACAGATAGCCAACTGCGCAATCAACTGACTATGGTTCACCGTGCGGCGCAGACTAACCTGATTTCGGAAGTGGGAAATGTTATTCCGGCTGATTTTCTATATTTCGATTTGGCGGATAAACTTCTGCAGGCCAGGATTCTTCCCCGGAAAGTTCACGAAAAAACCATGACCTGGCTTGGACAAGGTGAGACGGAAAAACTAATGGCGCGAGCCTGCGGACTGGTATTCCTTATCAACAAATTAGCCCGCAGCAATCAGGAAATCGGCATCAAGGCTACAGTAGATACCCTTGCTGATTTGCTGGTCAACGACTTGGCCGCAGGCAGTAGTGGCCTGCGCAGCAAACTGCCAGGTTTGCTGGATAACTGTGACCTATTAATGAAAGTCAAAGATGAATATTCCATCCAGACCGAAGAGAGCATGGCCTGGCGGGATGAATTTGAAAGCCAGAAAAATGTATTAGCTAATGAAACATATCGCTTAGTGGCCGAACGGGAAGAACGGCTAAAAAGAAAATTCAGCGATATCATGGGTAAATTAACAATTATCCAGGGACAGTCAAAAATTACCAGAGAAATTATACCTGCATTTGATGCCGCACTGCCGGCACTAGCCAAGGATAAAGTCTGCCTGTGGGTGAGAAATGGCTGGAGTGTAGAGGAAGATACGGTAAGGGTGGATGCCAGACAAGCAGGCCAGCAGTCTCCTGTCATTTATGTATTTATCCCAAAACGGTCTCCTGATGCTCTAAGGAGTAACATTATCGAATATAAAGCTGCCGAGGCTACCCTAATCAAAAAGGGAGTACCCACTGAGGGCGGCGAAGCCCGAGCGGCCATGGAAACCCGGAAAATTGCTACGGAAGCTAAAATCAATGAGCTTTTGGCCGAAGCCTTGTCCGGGGCAAGAGTGTATCAGGGTGGTGGCAACGAGATTCTGGCCGGAACCGTCAAGGATGCTGTAACAGAGGCTGCCAATAATGCTCTCCAACGCTTATATCCCCAGTTTGCTATGGCTGACCATAACGGGTGGGGTAATGTCTACAACAAGGCCCGAAATGGCGCACCCGATGCGTTAACTTCAGTCGGTTATGACGGAGATCCGGCGAATCATCCTGTGTGCAAGGCCATCCTGGGCTATATTGCCGCAGGCAAAACGGGAGCGGATATCCGGAGTCATTTTGAAGGAGGGACTTATGGCTGGTCCCCGGATGCTGTGGACGGCGCGTTACTGGTATTGATGGTTGCCGGACAAGTTCGCTCTGTTGATGAACACGGACGGGTAATGGAACCCAAAGGCATCGAGCGCAGACAGATCGCCAAACTGTCTTTCCGTGTAGAAAACATCGTCGTACAATTAGCTCACCGGCTTAAAGTCCGTAAGCTGTATCAGACACTGGGTATCAAGTTTGATTCAGGAAAGGAAGCAGCCAGAGTTGCGGAGTTTTTAACCGTAATGCAGGATTTGGCTGACAGCGCCGGCGGATTGCCGCCCCGCCCCGAAAAACCGGATA
>JAMCWI010000117.1 GCA_023481335.1 Bacillota bacterium
GATACCGGAGGGGGTACACCTGTTCCCATCCCGAACACAGCAGTTAAGCCCTCCAGGGCCGATGGTACTCGGGGCGCGAGCCCCTGGGAGAGTAGGTCGTCGCCAGAGTAATTTTTATACATCATTGATCCTCGATAGCTCAATGGTAGAGCAACCGGCTGTTAACCGGTAGGTTGTAGGTTCGAATCCTACTCGGGGAGCCAGTGAAGACTTCTGCATTTATGCAGGAGTCTTTTTTTATAAGCAAATTTATTGTTTGTGTATTAACAACCCCGTCCCCTGACACTAAAAAAGCTAAAAACAGGAGATTTAAAAACCTAAATAAAAAAATTGAGATAAGATTACAAGGAATGCGCCTATTTGACCTTTGTTGACCTTTGATTTTGAGTGAAACAACCCATACAATAAAAGTCAGTAAAGGTCAAACAAAAGCAATGGTAGTGCACGCCATTGTAAAACGCCAGGAATTTATCAAATTGTAAGTGTCAGTTTATTTTTTCTTTATCATTATGGGTTAAATTAAAACCAGTTAAAGCCCGTAGCACGCGAAAAGTTAATATTTCAAAATCATAAATCCCTAAAGGAGGCATTTGAAATGAGTAAAACTGTAGGTATTGATTTGGGAACCACCAACTCGGTGGTCGCGGTAATGGAAGGAGGCAGGCCTGCGGTCATTGTAAACGCCGAAGGCTCCCGCACCACCCCATCGGTGGTGGCCTTCCGTGATAACGGGGAAAAATTGGTCGGCCAGGTGGCAAAACGACAGGGGGCATTGAACCCGGACAAGACGCTGTATTCCGTCAAACGTTTTATCGGCCGTCGCTATTCTGAAGTGGTGGACGAAAGACAACTGGTGCCCTATAAAGTGGCAGCGGGCCCCAACGATGCCGTTCGCTTTGACGTTGGAGGCAAGCTATATGCACCGGAAGAAATTGCTGCCATGGTCCTGAAAAAACTGGTGGAAGATGCGGCTAAGTACCTGGGTGAAAAGGTAACCGATGCGGTGATCACGGTACCGGCTTACTTTAACGACGCCCAGCGTCAAGCCACCAAGGATGCCGGCAAAATTGCCGGGCTGAATGTCCTGCGCATTATTAATGAACCTACTGCAGCGGCACTGGCTTACGGTATGGACAAAAAAACCAACGAAACGGTTTTGGTCTTTGACCTGGGGGGCGGCACCTTTGATGTTTCCATTCTGGAAGTGGGCGACGGCGTTTTTGAAGTGAAATCCACCAACGGGGATACCCACCTGGGCGGTGACAACTTCGACAAGGCCATTGTGGATTGGCTGGCGGAGGAGTTCAAGAAAGATTATGGCATTGACCTAAGGGTGGATAAGCAGGCTTTACAGCGTCTCACCGAGGCTGCGGAAAAGGCCAAGACGGAGCTGTCCACCCTGACCGAGACACAAATCAGTTTGCCTTTTATTACCGCGGACGCTTCAGGACCCAAGCACCTGGATCTAAAATTGACCCGGGCAAAGTTTGATGACCTCACCCATTCTCTGGTAGAACGCTGCCGGGGCCCGGTGATGGCCGCCCTGGAAGACGCAAAATTAACCGCCAAGGACATTGATGAAGTGATTTTGGTGGGAGGATCTACCCGTATTCCTGCGGTTCAGAAATTAGTAAAGGATCTGACAGGCGGCAAGGATCCACACCAGGGGGTTAATCCCGACGAAGTGGTGGCTGTGGGTGCAGCGATCCAGGCCGGCGTGTTGGCCGGTGAAGTGAAGGACGTTGTACTGCTGGATGTAACGCCCCTGTCCCTGGGGGTGGAAACCCTGGGGGGCGTGATGTCCAAAATTATTGAACGCAACACCACCATTCCGGTGCGCCGCAGCCAGATTTTCAGCACTGCCGAAGATAATCAACCGGCGGTGGATATCCTAGTACTGCAGGGCGAGCGGGAAATGGCCAGGGATAACCGTTCCCTGGGACAATTCAAGCTGGATGGCATTCCTCCTGCCCTCCGGGGACTGCCCCAGATCGAAGTGACATTTGATATTGATGCCAATGGTATTTTAAAAGTGAGCGCCAGCGATAAGGCTTCCGGCAAAGAACAAAGCGTAACCATTTCCGGCTCCACCAGCCTGGATAAGGTTGAGATTGACCGGATGGTTAAGGAAGCCGAAGCCAATGCCGCAGAAGACAAAAAGCACCGCCAGGAAGCAGAGGTCCGTAACGAGGCCGATGCCCTGGTGTACCAAGTGGAAAGACAGCTAAACGAAGTGGCGGATAAGTTGCCGGTGCACGAAAAGGCCCGCCTTGAGCAGCTTACCGGAGACATGAAGGCAGCCCTGAAGGGGAATGCTGACATTGATCGCATCCGCTCCCTGTTCAGTGACCTGCAGCAGGCTGCCAACGCCATGGCTGCGGCTGCCCGGCAATCCACATGCGCTGCCGGTGGTTGCGGCGCCAAATCCGGCCCGGCCCCAGATGATGTGGTGGATGCGGCGCACCGGAATGGTGGTGTTGTAAAACATGGCAACCTATCGAGACTACTATGAAATCCTGGGTGTTGACCGCGGTGCCGGTGAAAAGGAGATTAAGGCTGCTTACCGTAAACTGGCCCGTCAACACCACCCGGATTTGCATACAGAAAGTGAAAAGCAAGCCGCCGAGGAAAAATTTAAAGAGATCAATGAGGCCTATGAAGTCCTAAGCGACGCTGAGAAAAGGGCGAAGTATGACCGGCTGGGTGCCAACTGGCGGAACGGTCAGGAATGGCAGCCACCGCCGGATACGGAGGGCTTTCACTTCTACACCTCCGGTGACGGGGGATATGGATACAACACCGGCTTCAGCGATTTTTTTGAGACCCTTTTCGGTGGAGCAAGAATGAATGGCAGCGGCGCAAGGGTCCGCCGAACCAACATCCGGGGGCAGGATATTGAAAGTGAATTGCAGTTAACCCTGGAGGAAGCTTACCGGGGCGGTGAGAAGACAATACAGCTCACCTCCCGGGAGCTATGTGCGGCCTGCCATGGCACAGGCTACCGGGACGAAGGCATTTGCCGTTATTGCGGCGGCACCGGCAGCACCGCCGGTCGGAAGACCCTGGAGGTCAAAATTCCGCCGGGCATCCAGGACGGCACCCGTATCCGGCTAAAAGGACAGGGGGGAGAGGGTCTGGCCGGTGGAGAAAGGGGCGACCTGTATCTGAAGATCAACCTCTTGCCCCACCGCCGGTTTACCCTTGAAGGAGAGGATCTGGAAACGGAAGTAACCGTTACCCCGGATCAGGCCGTGCTGGGGGATAAAATAACCGCCGACACCCTGGATGGCCCGGTCACTGTGACCATCCCCCCGCTGATGCGTCATGGCAAGAAACTGCGCTTGCGCGGCAAAGGCTGGCCCAAAAAAGACGGCAGCCGGGGCGACCAGTACGTCAAGGTAATGCTTGATTTGCCGGATTCCCTCAGTGAGGCGGAAAAGGAACTGTATAAGCAATTGGCAGACCTGAGGAAAGGGGTGTGACCATGGTACGAAAATATTACTTGCAGATTTATCGCCACACCCTTTATCCCCAGGCAGGGTCAGATTGGCTGGATATTAACGACTTGGGTCTGCATCCTGAGTTGGTGCGGCAGCTGGGAGACGTGGGGATTGTGGAAATTGTTAATAACCGCGTTAGGGTGGATGAAGTTCGCAGGATGCATAAAATAATAAAGCTGCGCCGATCTCTGGGAGTCAATTGGTTGGGGGCCGGCATCATTGTCGATTTGCTGAACCGCATGGAAGCACTGGAACAGGAGATTGAGCGTCTAAGGAGGAGGTGACTACCCCGCCGGTGAACCCACGGGGTAAGGCATATGGATTTTAACCGTTATACACAAAAATCAAGGGAAGCCGCTTCGGCTGCTCAAAATTTGGCGGCCCAGCGGCATCATCAGGAAATCACCGGCAAACACCTGCTGCTGGCTTTGCTGACCCAGGAAGGGGGCATGGTGCCCCGCTTTTTGGAACATGCCGGGGTCAATCCGGCTAGCCTGCAGGCCCAGGCGGAAGAACTGCTGAAAAAAAACACCGGCGGTGCACGGCTTGAAGGTTCACTCCGATTGAGCAGCGGTCTGGCCAGGGTCTTTCCGAGGGCGGAGCAGGAAGCCCGGGAGATGAAAGACCGGTTTGTCAGCGTCGAGCACCTGCTGCTCGCCCTGGCAGAGGAAGGCGAAAGTGAGATGCAAGATCTTTTCCGACGGGCAGGTCTGCGCCGGGAGGCATTGCTAAGTTCCCTGCGGGCCATCCGGGGCAATCAGCAGGTGACCGGCGAGAACCCCGAGGAAACCTATGAGGCCCTGGAAAAGTACGGCAGAGATCTGACGAAACTGGCCCGGGAGGGGAAATTGGACCCGGTTATCGGACGGGATGATGAAATCCGCCGTGCCATTGAAATTTTGTCCCGCCGAACCAAAAACAACCCGGTGCTGATCGGGGAACCCGGTGTTGGTAAGACTGCCATCGTGGAAGGGCTGGCCCGGCGCATTGTGGCAGGCGATGTGCCGGAAGGCTTAAAAAATAAGCTGGTGATTGCCCTGGATATGGGAGCCCTCATTGCCGGAGCCAAGTACCGGGGCGAGTTTGAGGAACGACTAAAGGCTGTATTAAAGGAAGTGCAGCAGTCGGACGGCCGCATCATCCTCTTTATTGATGAACTGCATACGGTGGTGGGTGCCGGTGCGGCAGAAGGGGCCATGGATGCAGGCAACTTGCTAAAACCCATGCTGGCTCGGGGAGAACTCAGAGCCATTGGGGCCACCACCCTGGATGAGTATCGCAAGCATGTGGAGAAGGACGCCGCCCTGGAAAGGCGCTTCCAGCCGGTGCTGGTGAACCCGCCCTCCATCGAGGATACCATTTCCATACTGCGGGGACTTAAGGAGCGGTATGAGGTGCATCATGGCGTGCGCATTCAAGACAGTGCTCTGGTGGCTGCCGCCACCCTGTCCGACCGGTATATCTCCGACCGCTTCCTGCCGGACAAAGCCATTGATTTGATGGACGAGGCCGCAGCCCGTCTGCGTACCGAGATTGACAGCATGCCCACGGCCCTGGACGAAATTACCCGCCGGGTGATGCGCCTGGAGATTGAAGAAGCAGCCTTAAAGAAAGAGAAAGATGCCGTTTCCCAAGAGCGTTTGGAAAAATTGCAGAAACAGCTGGCCGAAATGAAGGCCGAAGCGGATGTCATGAAAACCCAGTGGCAGGTAGAAAAACAAGCCATTTCCCGGGTACGCCAGCTAAAGAAAGAGATTGAAGATACCAAACTGGCCATCGAAAGGGCGGAACGGGATTACGATTTGAACCGCATGGCGGAATTGACCTATGGCAAGCTGCCGGATCTGGAACGCCGCTTGAAAGCGGAGGAGGAACTGCTGGCGGGCAAGCAAAAGAACAACATGCTGCTGAAAGAAGAAGTGGATGAGGAGGACATTGCCAGGGTTGTCAGCCGCTGGACCGGCATTCCCCTAAACAAACTGATGGAGGGGGAAAAGGAAAAACTCATCCACCTGGACGAAGTGCTGCACCGCCGGGTCATTGGCCAGCATCAGGCCGTTCAGGCAGTGGCTTTGTCCGGCAG
>JAMCWI010000005.1 GCA_023481335.1 Bacillota bacterium
GTCCTTCGGGCTGACCTGGACGAGGAAAAAAATCAAGCGTTCATCGATAAGTTCAAGGCCATCGTCGAGAACAAAGGCGGCGAAATTGTAAAACTGGATAAGTGGGGCAAACGCAGGCTCGCTTATGAGGTGAAAGACCTCAGAGAGGGCTTTTATGTTGTTATGAAGATGAATGCCACTCCGGAAGCGGCCGCCGAACTTGAACGCATTTTCAAGCTTACGGACGAAATTCTACGCCACATGATCGTCAGGGAAGAGGAATAGCCTTAAATGGGGACATTCCTTCACTCAGACAATCAAAAGTAAAGTAGGGCCACTCCTTTATGGTTATATGAATACAGTGTCGGACTATACAAACCAGGAAGGTGTGTCCCCATACCTTTATGTCCGCCCCCGGTCCGGAAAGCCTGGCTTTCCGCCTGGCGGCCGGGAGAAAAAGATTTTAATATGGTGGTGTGTAAAAATGTTGAATAAAATCATCCTTATCGGAAGGTTGACCAGGGATCCCGAACTCCGCTACACTCCAAACGGGGTTGCCGTGGCTAAATTCACCATTGCGGCGGACCGCCCTTTTACCAACCGCCAGGGTGATCGCGAAGCCGACTTTATAGACATTGTAGTGTGGCAAAAACAGGCCGAAAACTGCGCCAATTACCTTGGCAAAGGCAGTTTAGCCGCGGTCGAAGGACGGCTGCAAATCCGATCCTATGACGACAGCCAGGGGGTAAGGAGAAAGGCTGCGGAGGTAGTTGCCGACAATGTCAAGTTCCTGGGTCGTCCCAAAGAGGGTTCGGGCACTGCGGCGCCGGGTCGCGGACAGGCCCCTGAAGAGTCTTCGCACGGTACCGAGATCAGCTTTAACGAGGAAGACATACCGTTTTGAACCCCATCTGCAAAGCAACGGGAATCCCTTTAACCCGTAAAGGTGGAAGCGGTGTATAAGCATTAAGTAAAAAACAGGAAAGGGAAAGGTTTCACGGCAGTCACATCCGATGATGCGGGCGGTTTTTATTAACCACCCGGAATGCAAGCGAAAGCTATAAGCTTTCGCGGTTGAATCCTGTGACACTGCCTCCCGTTAGTCGGCGGGAGAGAAACTTAAATAAATCTAAATTGTTTAGGTTTCAGAAACCAGGGATGACTATGAAACGTGAACGTGGACGCAGGGGTAAAAAGCGTGTCTGCAACTTCTGTGTAGACAAGGCAGAGGCCGTTGATTATAAAGATGTACCCCGGCTGAAAAAGTATATAACTGAGAGAGGCAAAATTCTGCCCCGCCGGATTTCCGGAAACTGCGCCAGGCACCAGCGGATGCTGACCACGGCGATTAAAAGGGCCCGTAATATAGCCCTGCTGCCTTTTACGGCCGAGTAACGAAAATAACCGATATTTAAAAAAACCCGGTCTTGACAAAGGCCGGGTGCTTTAATTTGCGCGCACGGTCATATCCATACCCATTTATTGCTGCTGTTTATAAAAAGCTTTTTGCATTTTTTCTAACCATACGCAAACGGCACAATAAATAACATGTGCCCGGGGCAAAAAGCGGGCAGGAAATAAAACTGTATTTAGAGAATAGTAATTTGTTACGGCTACGGAGGGGATGACGATGTTTTTGGGCAGCCAGGAGGGTGGCATTGCCAAAAATATTAAAGTGATCGAATGGCTTAAAGCGGATCTGATCACGTCTTTGTCGGTGCTTTTTAAGTCAATGCTTAAGGGCAGCGAAGAACTCCTGATCGATGCGCTGTCAAGCCTCATCGTCACCTGCTACATCCTGGGCAGGCGGCTTAATATTAATTTTGCCCGGCTTGATTTAAAAATAGAAGCTAAAATACGCCAGGGAATAGACGACGATCACGAAGTGGAGAGGTGGTACGGAGACCTTTCGTCCCTCTTAAATTACCTGGTTGAAAAGAAGAGGTGAACTCTTTGACAACCAAAAAGTTACCGCCCCTGGTAGAATGGGCCTTTTTTACTGTTATCTCATTTTTGGCCGGCTTGGCCGCCTATTACTCTTTCCTCTTTTTCATTATCGATATTCTATTACCACTTTCGTTAATTATGGTGGTGCTGCGCCTGGATGCCAGGTACGCGCTTCTTTCACTCCTGGCAACGGGCCTTGGCCTGGCGGCTTTTTCTTCACCCCTTGCGGCGCTTGACATTACGTCATTTTACGGTTTCCCCGGCGTTATCTTCGGCCTTTTATTTAAGAATAATGTGAGCCCTTCGAAAAATTTGCTTGTCGGCACTGCTTCGGCGCTGATTTGCTCCTCGTTGTCAATGGCCGCTATTTACATGTATACCGGCGATAACCCTCTGGTGCTGGGGCAGGAAGAAATCGACCTGATCAGGGAGTGGTTTTCCGCAAGCGCGACAGCCACGACTTCGCCTTACGGGCTCGACGGAGCCACGGCCGATACATTTATCAGGTTTTTCGGTCTTTTCTTGCCGGCCATGTTTTATATCAGCACCGGCACGGTAGCCGTTTTGACATATTTTTCGGCCAGGCTGCTGCTAAACGGGCTCCGCTTTCCACTCCCTGCGGCGCCGGCCTTCAACCTGATGCGCTTTCCATGGTACACGGTCTGGGTTTTAATAACAGGGCTCTTATTGACGCTCCTCGGTGATTACCTTTCCCTGGAGATTCCGTCCGGGGTGGGTAAAAATATAATTTTTATTTATAGCTACGTCAGTTTCTTTTTGGGCCTTTCGGTTGCATCGTTTTATTACGTCCGGATCAAAGTGGCCCGGCCTGTTAAAATTATTATGGCCGTCTTTCTGGCCATGTACTTTCCATTCAGCGCGGCTCTGCTGGTTTTTCTGGGAGCGGTTGAACCCGTGGTCAACTTCCGCCGCCTCCCTGAGGAGCAGTAGTTAGATTCGATTCCATGAAAAAGAGGGGTGAGACTTTTGAAACTGGTTCTCCTGCAGGATGTTGCGGGGCAGGGAAAAAAGGGGGACGTAATCAGCGCTGCCGACGGCTACGCCCGTAATTACCTGATCCCACGCGGCCTGGCGGCCGTGGCTTCAAAGGGCAAGATGGCCGAGCTCTCCGTCCAAAAAGAGGCGGCTGAAAAGAAAAGCCAAAAGGTTGAAGAAGTGGCCAGGGAGCTGGCTGCCCGGATTAACGGCCTCACGGTAAGTATAAAAACAAAATCCGGTGAGGGAGGAAAGCTTTTCGGCTCGGTAAACAACAAGGATGTCGCCGGCGCCCTTGCAGAACAGCATAAGATAATTGTGGATAAAAAGAAACTGGTCTTAAAAGAGCCGATCAAGCAGCTTGGCACTTACAAGGTTACAGCAAAATTACATCCTTCGGTACAGGCTGAAATCAATGTCGAAGTGGTTGGGGTATAGCCCAAAGCTTGTATCGGAAAGGAGAAAGCACATGAAAATGTTCCTCGAAAAATTTGTCGGAAGCGCCTGGAGCAATCCGGGCAAATTTAAAGAGCAGGACCAGCTGAGGCGCCAGGTAAACGCGCTTTATGGCCTGCTTGCCGGCCTTTACGGCTCGGACAAGCTTGTTTTAAAGGCCGGCAAGCTTGAGGCGCTGCGGCTCATGCGTTCCGATAGGCTGGATGAAAAGGTTTTAGCCCTGCAAAGGCTTGTTTTCGAGGACCCTACTTACGATACCCTGCCAACCACGGAAGATATCCCAGGCATACTTGTGGAGTTGGAAGAGGAAATAGCAGACAATATTGCCCGCCGGACTGTAGAAGAGCAAATGGAAAAAAGGATCAGTGAAAAACTCCAGCAGCGGCATGAGGATTACGTCCGGGAAATTAAGATGCAGGTGCTCAAGGAAAACGCCAGCCCGGAAAATGCCCAGACCCTCAAAAAGCTGGCCCTTTTAGAGAAGCTCGAACAAAAAAAGCTGGAGACGTCGGCCATGGAGTTTTTGCGTCCCGCCTCTTTTTCCGAGATCGTGGGACAGGACCGGGCGATCAAGGCGCTTCTGACGAAGCTGGCCTCCCCCTACCCGCAGCACATCATTCTATACGGCCCGCCCGGTGTGGGGAAGACCACGGCGGCCCGACTGGCCCTGGAAGCAGCGAAAAACGCTTTAAATTCACCGTTTGCCAGGGACGCCTCATTTGTGGAAATAAACGGCACAACACTCCGCTGGGATCCCAGGGAAGTGACAAACCCGCTCCTGGGATCGGTGCATGACCCGATCTACCAGGGCGCCAAGCGGGACCTTGCTGATTCCGGCATACCCGAGCCCAAGCTGGGGCTGGTCACAGACGCCCATGGGGGTGTGCTGTTTATTGACGAAATTGGAGAGATGGATCCCATTTTACAAAGTAAACTTTTAAAAGTTTTAGAAGACAAAAGGGTCTTTTTCGACTCTTCTTACTACGACCCGCACGAGCCGAACGTGCCCAAATATATTAAGAAAATATTTGAAGAAGGGGCGCCGGCCGACTTTATCCTGATCGGGGCCACCACGCGCGAGCCCGACGAGATCAACCCGGCCATCCGCTCCCGCTGCGCCGAGATATTTTTTGAACCCCTTACGCCAAAAGCCGTTCAAGAAATTGTAAGCACGGCGGCGTCCAAGCTTAATGTAGCCATTGACGGGGCGGTGCCGGAGATAATCAGCGAATATACTATCGAAGGCCGTAAATCCGTTAACATCCTGGCCGATGCCTACGGCCTGTCCTGCTACCAGGGGGAAAAAGGCGAAGGGCCTGGCAAAATTACTGTCGAAGACGTGCTCGAGGTGGTCCAGGTCAGCCGCCTGAGCCCCTACGTAGTCTCAAAGGCTTCCCCGGAAAGAGAGGTCGGAAAAGTCTTCGGCCTCGGCGTCCTTGGGTTTTTAGGCTCGGTGCTGGAGATCGAAGCTGTGGCTTTTCCGGCGCGCAGTGCCGGTCAGGGATCGATTCGCTTTAACGATACAGCCGGCAGCATGGCCAAGGACTCCGTTTTTAACGCCGCCTCCGTGCTCCGCAAGCTGGCCGGCGAAGACCTGACAAACTACGACCTCCATATCAACATAGTGGGGGGCGGGCGCATAGACGGACCTTCAGCCGGCCTGGCCATTTTCCTCGCGGTGATGAGCGCCATCCAGGGACGCCCGATTTCCCAGGACATAGCGGTTACCGGGGAGGTCTCCATTCAGGGCAAGGTGCGCGCCGTTGGCGGAATCCTCGAAAAATTATACGGCGCCCGCCAGGCCGGGATCAAAACAGTGCTGGCGCCGGCCGAGAATGAAAAGGACATCCCGCCGGATTTGAAAGGGATCCGGGTTATCCCGGTGCGCGCGGTTGAAGATGCTGTCAGCTGTGTATTCCCGGGCACAGACCTCGAATCACTGGTTAGTTAAATGGGGTCAGGCTTTACTTTACTTTCTTCACAATGTTTGAAAATAAATTAAGGGTGTCGGCCCCTTAACTATCCTGAAAACAATGTTTTATCCAACCCCCAACGGCACCGGCTGCAGGCCGGTCCGGGGGATTATCCGCAGCGGCGCGGAGCACTGGCTGCGTTTCATAGCGCGTGCAGGCATGCAGA
>JAMCWI010000063.1 GCA_023481335.1 Bacillota bacterium
TTATTGAAATGAACAAGCACCGTAAAAAAGTGGTTGTCTCCCGTAAAGCTGTCCTGGAAGAGCAGTATGCCCGCCAGCGTGAAGAATTGCTGCAAAACCTCCAGGAGGGTCAGGTTGTTAAAGGGGGATAACGCCCTCGGACTTGGCCCCGATATCCACCAATACCTCATCCGTACCCACTTGAACGACAACGCCCTTGACTAGTTCCCCGGTCTGGGGAGCTTTTACTTCCATGGCTTCGTTCATCCCTTCTTCATCGTTGGTCATCTGGTCCAGTTCACTCATCCTTCTTTTAACCTCCTCTATAATTGCGTCAGGTGTAGAAGCACCCGCTGTCAGCCCAAAAACCCTATGGCCGTGAAACCATTCTTCCCGCAGTTCTTCCGCAGATTCCACATGATAGGTGGGAGTCCCGGTTTCCTGGCAGATTTTGGCTAGTTTTTTGGTATTGGCGCTGTTTCTGCCCCCTACCACCACCATAACCTCCACCTCTTTGGCCAGTTCCAACGCAGCACGCTGGCGCTCGCCGGTGGCATGACAAATGGTGTTGCGGGCATCCACTTCTACACCCTGCCTTTGCAGTGCTTCCAACAACTTCTCATAGTTGGCCAATGGCTGTGTTGTTTGCGCCACGACCCCTACCTTAGGGTGATCCACCCGACTTAATTCATCCGCATTTTCTGTGACAATCCCTTTGCCCAGGGTCCAGCCCAGGATTCCCTGAACTTCAGGATGCCCCGGGTCCCCCAGGATGTATACCGGGATTCCCTGTTCCGCCATTTCACAGGCAACCCGTTGTGCTCTGGCCACAAAGGGACAGGTGGCATCCAGTATATGCAACCCCTTGTCTTTTGCCTGTTGAATCACTTCCGGTCCCACCCCGTGGGAACGGATAATGACACTGCCGCCTGCGGCTTCATCAAGATCGTTAATTTCTTTAATCCCTTGACCGGCCAGATCCCGTACCACTTGCGGGTTATGGATCAGCGGTCCCAGGGTATAAACATTTCCTTCCTTGTCCCTGGCTGTGGTTAAGGCCAAGTCGATGGCCCGTTTTACGCCATAGCAAAAACCGGCCTTATTGGCCAATCGAACTTCAATAAAGATCACCCTCTGTTCCTGCTGACTCTATGATAAATGGATTACTTCATCATATTCGAAATTTTTCCCATCACCTGCTGGCTTAAGGCCTCCAACTCTTCTTTGCCGGGCCGGCCGCGCCATAGTTCCGGCAGGTATACGGGTTCTCCGATGACAACGGTGATTTTCTTAAACCAACCTTTGGTTCCTTTCAACGCCACGGGCAGGATCGGCACATCGGCTTTCACCGCCAGCATGGCTGCGCCGATATGGGCCTTTTGCAATTGACCGGTTTTACTTCTGGTGCCCTCGGGAAATACGCCTACCATACTGCCCCTTTGCAAAATTTCCAACGCCTTCCGAATGGCATTGCGGTCGGATTTTTCACGGTTTACCGGGAAGGCCCCCAAAATTTTGATAATGAAGGATAGTACGGGTATTTTAAACAATTCCACCTTGGCCATAAAATGGACGGGTCTGGTTAAGGCACATCCCACAACCACCGGGTCCAGATTGCTGATATGATTGCTGACAACCACCACACCTCCCTTGGCGGGCAGGTGCTCCAATCCGATAATCTGCCACCGGCGCCAAATCAGGAGTATTCCACGGATAATTACCCGGAGAACTGTATAAAACATGAAATCCTCCTACTTATTCTTCTCGATCCAGGAAATGATGGCGGCAACCACCTCTTCGATATCCATGCCGGAACTGTCGATGATGACGGCATCTCCGGCAGGTGCCAAAGGAGAAACCGCACGATGGCTGTCCATGTAATCCCTGTCTTGGATTTCCTTGATCAACTTATCAATATCAATAGTATAACCCTTGTGGGCCAATTCCTTAGCACGGCGGCGGGCCCGTTCCTCTGCGGAAGCGGTTAAAAAAAATTTGGCATTGGCCTGGGGTAAAACCACCGTACCGATGTCCCGCCCATCCATGACAACGCCGGTTTCACCGGCCATTTCACGCTGCCTGTCTACCAATACTTCCCTCACGCCGGCAACCTTCGCCACGGTGGACACATGGCCGGTGACTTCCGGGGAACGAATTTCTTCGGTCACGTCTTCTCCGTCCAGCAGCACAGATTGCTGAAGGCCGGGCACCAGTTTGACAGTGGTTTCCCTGGCTAATTTCGTTAATCCGTCGGCATCCTCCAAATTCAGGTTTTGCCGTAACGCCTTCAGGGTGACAGCACGGTACATGGCACCGGTATCGATGTATAGCAAACCCATTTGCTGGGCCACCTGTTTGGCTACTGTACTTTTGCCGGCCCCGGCGGGGCCGTCTATGGCAACACAAATATTATCAGACAACCGGGTAAGACCTCCAAACATAGGTAGGGAGATAGCGATAGCACCATTAGACTTTCGACATCGGGCTGGAAATTCCTTTTTTTTATTTTAGGTGCCTGGCACTATAGTAATGAACTTATTTATTCTTCGTACCAAAGTGCACGATAAAAAAGCCAGAAGAGATAAACTCTTCCAGCTGTATTATTCTACAGAAAGTTTTTTTAATGCATCGCTGAAGCCTGGAAAACTCACCGGAATACATTCGGCCCCCTCAATAACGGTCTGCCCGTCGGCACCCAGTCCTGCCACCGCCATGGCCATGGCAATGCGATGATCTCCGTAACTCTGGCAGGTGGCGGCGGTTAAGGGTCGGCCTCCCCGGATGACCAAACCATCCGGCAGTTCTTCGATATCCACGCCAAATTTTTGGAGCTCCCTGGCTACTGTGGCGATACGGTTGCTTTCTTTTACTTTTAGCTCCGCAGCATCCCGGATTACAGTGGTTCCTTCGGCAAAGGCCGCGGCCACAGCCAGTACAGGGATTTCATCGATCAACCTGGGGATCAGCGATCCGGCGATCTCCGTACATTGCAGCTTGCCGCCGGAAATTTTTACATCCGCCATCGGTTCCCCGCCCTGCAGCCGCTCATTGAAGATTTCCAGACCGGCACCCATTTTTCTTAGCACTTCCAACACCCCGTCCCGGGTGGGATTGATTCCGACACCCTGCAGCGTAACCTCCGACCCGGGCAGGGCGGCTGCAGCCACCATCAGAAAGGCTGCGGAAGAAATATCGCCGGGAACGGTGATTTGCAGACCCCTTAACGCCGGGAATCCCTTCAGGGTTACAGTATTTTCCGCCACCCGAAGATCTGCGCCAAAGGCCTTCAGCATCCGCTCGGTGTGATCCCGGGAGGGTGTGGGCTCGGTAACGGAGGTTTCCCCCGGGGCGTAAAGCCCGGCCAAAAGTACCGCCGATTTTACCTGGGCACTGGCCACCGGGGATTGAAAAGAAATAGGCTTTAGGTCGCCGCCCCGCACCGCCATGGGCAAACGATTATTTTGATCCCGTCCCAGAAAGACTGCTCCCATTTCTGCCAGGGGTCCTGTAACCCTGGCCATGGGGCGTCCCCGCAGGGAGGCATCCCCGGTTATGACGCTGCAGAAAACCTGCCCGGCCAAAATACCCATCAGCAGCCGGGTGGTGGTGCCGGAATTGCCGGCATCCAGTACATTTTCCGGCTCCTGCAGACCCCGTAAACCTACTCCGTGCACTGTGAGTTTTCCTGCCACAGGGCCTTCGATTTGTACCCCCATGGCCTTAAAACAGGCAACGGTGGCCAAACAATCCTCACCCATGAGAAAATTATCCACCTCTGTGATTCCTCGGGCCAGCGCGCCCAGCATAACCGCACGGTGGGAAATCGATTTATCGCCGGGGATGGATAGAACACCCCGCAGTTTTTTCACTGGGTTTATTGTAAGTTTCATTGTATCCCTCGCCATCAAATTGTGAATGAGCTATGCTTTGAATTTATTAACGTATTTTCTGTTTTCTGGCAGCGCTTCCCGAACCCCTTTGGCCTGCTCTAACTTCCTCATCAACTCTTCTTGGTTGAAATCACGGATGGATTCCTCCATCTGGCTTAATTGGATGCGAAATTTTTCAACTGCCTCCAATACCATTTCCCCATTGGTCAGTAATATATCCCGCCACATGGCCGGATTGGAGGCGGCAATGCGGGTGGTGTCGCGGAAACCACCGGCGGCAACATTTAAGTGCAATTCCCGGGCAGCTTCCCCGGCAACCGTATTGACCAGAGTGGCTGCCAACAGGTGAGGCAGGTGGCTGATGAGGGCCACTGCCTGGTCGTGCTCCCGGCACCCCAGCTCTAAGGGATGGGCACCCAGGGATTGGATTAATTGCTTTAGTTTGTTAACCGCCGCAGGCTCTGTGGCCGGGGTCGGTGTCAGGATATAGGCCGCGCCTTCAAGTAAATCTGCCCGGGCACCGGCAACCCCGGCTGTTTCTCTGCCTGCCATGGGATGTCCGCCCACAAAATGAACCCCTTCCGGCAGCATGGCCGCGGCTCGCTCCACCAGCCGGCCCTTGACACTTCCCACATCGGTAATGACCGTACCGGGGGACAGGTAAGGAAGGGCCATTTCCAGCACCCCCAGGGTAACGCCAATGGGGGTTGCCAGAATCAGCAGGTCCGCTCCCGGCACTGCTTCGGCCAGCACCCCGGACCGCTGCACCACACCTAATTGAACAGCCAAGCGAAGGTTTTCCTGATCGGGGTCCACCCCCACAACCTCGGCTGCCAATCTTTTTTTTGTTAAAGCCAATCCCAGGGAACCCCCGATCAGCCCCACACCGGCTATGACAACCTTCTTGAACAACGAAAAACCTCCTAGCTTGCGGGTCGAGCTTTGGGGTCTGGCCATCAGCCTTCAGCCGTCAGCCATCGGCTTAAAACATTAATTTTAAAAGCTGATAGCTGATAGCTGACGACTGACGTCTTGACCCCAAAGGAATACCCTAAAGCCTTCTTCCCATCACCCCGGCCACGGCGTCGATTTGCTGCATTAGGGAATGGAAATTCTCAGGCGTTAAAGACTGGGGGCCGTCGCATAGGGCTTCGGAGGGATTAGGATGGACTTCAATTAATAGTCCGTCCGCTCCGGCGGCCACTGCCGCCACCGCCATGGGGGGCACAAACCGCCACTTGCCGATGGCATGGCTGGGATCCACGATGATGGGCAGGTGGGATAAATGTTTTACCACCGGAATGGCCGATAAATCCAACGTATTGCGGGTGAAGGTTTCATAGGTGCGGATGCCCCGCTCGCATAAAATGACGTTGTAATTGCCGCCGGCCATGATGTATTCCGCGGCCATCAGCCACTCCTCAATGGTGGCGGAGGCCCCCCGCTTAAGGAGAATGGGTTTATCTATTTTCGCTGCTTCACGCAGCAAGAAAAAGTTTTGCATATTCCGGGTGCCAATTTGCAGGATGTCGGCATATTCAGCCACCAACGGCAGAGTGCCGGCATCCATCACTTCTGTAACAATCTTCAGCCCGGTGTAGAAAATGTTGTACCAATTCT
>JAMCWI010000115.1 GCA_023481335.1 Bacillota bacterium
GCATTTTTCTGTTTATCTGCGCACCCGCCTGTTTCGACCCGTTCATCAGCCGGCTGTATGTCATGCCGTTCATGCGCGCCGCCGCGTTGATCCTGGCAATCCAGAGCTTCCTGAATTCCCGCTTTCTGGCCTTGCGGTCGCGGTAGGCGTAAACCAGGGACTTCATTACCTGCTGTTTGGCCACCCGGAAGAGCTTGCTCTTGGCGCCCCGGTACCCCCTGGCCAGCTTTAAAACTTTTTTATGCCTGGAACGGGAAACAACACTGCTTTTCACCCGTGGCATAGTATATTCCCCCTTTTTGCTCTGTAAATAACCCGCTTTTTACCTCGTTTACGGCAAAAGCCTGTTTAAGCGGCCGGCGTCAGCCGGGCTTACGATACTTGACTTGCGCAGGTTGCGCTTTCTCTTGGGAGTTTTCTTCCCAAGGATGTGGCTGTGAAAGGCGTGAAAAACCTTCAGCTTCCCGGTCGCCGTCCTTTTAAATCTTTTGGCGGCGCCCCGGTGCGTTTTAATTTTAGGCACTAAAAAAGCACTCCTTCCTAATTTTCCTGTCTAGGTGCAAGGATCATAATCATGTTCTTTCCTTCAAGTTTAGGCTGTCTTTCAATCGTGGAGAAATCCTTGACGTATTCAGCCAGGCGCTGCAGCAGAACCAGGCCCAGGTTGGTATGCACTATTTCACGGCCCCGGAAGGTGATTGTAGCCTTGACCTTGTCGCCGTCTTTTAAGAAGCGCGTCGCGTTTTTGGCCTTAACTTCAAAATCGTGGTCTTCGATGTTAGGCCGCAGTTTAACTTCCTTTATGTTTACAATCTTCTGCTTTTTCCTTGCCTCTTTCTCGCGCTTGCTTTGCTCGAACTTGTACTTGCCAAAGTCCATTATACGGCAGACAGGAGGTTTGGCCTGAGGAGCAATTTCCACCAGGTCTTGCTGTCTCTCTTCAGCAATTTTCAGGGCTTCCCTGACCGGCATGATGCCGAGCTGGTTGCCCTCACCGTCGACCACCCGCACTTCCCTGACCCGGATTTCTTCATTTATCCGAAAATCTTTGGTAATTAGTATTCACCTCCTTGAACAAGGTAAAACTTTAAAATTCCATAAAAAATACAAGCGGGCTGACCCACCCGCTTGTAAACAAAAAAGAAACTCGTTTTTTCTTTTTCAAACCTTATCAACAGTGTACTGCACGTCGTAAGGTGAGAAGCGGATGGCTTCTGCTTGACAAAAATTTGAAATTTTCGCTGTAATTATAGCATATGAGCCTGAGAGAGTCAATAAAAGATTGCGTCCGCTGTTATATATTATCGAAATCGTTCGGCCCCAGGCTAAGTTCCTGCTCGTCGCTTAGCTTTTCACACTCATTGATTTCCACCCGGTTGCGTCCTGCCCTTTTAGCCCAATAAAGAGCCCGGTCGGAAGCTGAAACCAGGACCTTCGCGGAGGAACCGGGTAAAGGAGTAACGGTGGCAACCCCCACACTTATTGTCACATACGTGCTTACAGGTGAGTTTATATGCTCGATCCCCAGTGATTCCACTCCTTCACGCAGGTTCTCGGCTACGGTTTTGGCGCCGCATGCATTCGTGTCAGGTAAAATAACCGCGAACTCCTCTCCACCATAGCGAAAAACCAGGTCCGACGGCCGTTTCAAATTTCTGCTCAGCGCTCCGGCAACCTGTCTTAAGCAATCGTCGCCGCACTGATGTCCGTGAGTGTCGTTATATAGTTTAAAATAATCGATATCACACATGAGCAGGGACAGCGGTGTGGCATCACGCGCCGCGCGCCTCCACTCGCGATCCAGGAATTCGTCAAAAAATCGGCGATTCGGGATGCCGGTCAGGCCATCCATATGAGAAAGTCGCTGCAGTTCTTCCGCCGCTCTCTTCCGCTCTGAAATGTCCATTTTCCTCAGCCTCTCCGCAGCAATCAAGAAGCCGAAAAAGAGCGCGTACAAGCAGAAGGTAATAGCGATACCGAGAAGCCGGAACTCAGTGACCGTGTTTGTCGATGAGAGAAGAACAATTGACCATCCTTCCCGGTCAACTTGCTGGCGGTTCACTATATAAGATTTACCGTTTAAAGCAACCCCGGCTCCATTGGCCGGTTCCGAAGCCAGTACGGCTTGAAAGGGATCGGCGCCAAACTGGCGGGACTCCAGTAAAGTCCTTTGAACTTCCTCATCCAGGGGCCAGAGGCTGTGTAACAACATGTCTTTGTTCCCGGAAAGAAAAATAATACCGTGCGGGTCAATAAAGAAAGCATAGTGATATCTCGCGAAATCATCTTCCACCTTGTAAATAGTTTTCTTCAATACAACTACCCCTATTATTTCCCCCCGCTGACCCCGGACCGGGGCGCTTGCGTAGAAACCCCGCTCTCCTGAAGTTACCCCCAGGGCAAAATAACGTCCCGCATATCCGGAAATTGCCTTAAGGTAGTAAGGGCGAAAGCCGTAATATTTGCCCACAAAGCTGTCCGGGCTATTCCGGTTGGAGGACGCAATGGTCGTCCCCGCAATATCCATGAGGTAGCAGACTGACGCTCCGAACGCAGTATTATACCGGTCAAGGACAGCATTGGCCCTCTCGATATCCGGGCCACTCCCGGTAATCAAAGCTGGAGCGATCCAGGGGGACCCGGTCATAGCTCTTGCTGCGTTCTCTGCTGCAGTCAGTTCACCCCCCAGTTGGTTTGACATTTCGCTGATATTAATGTCGCCCCGCAGCCTCAACTCATCACTGGCGTGATCTCCCAAATATTTTGTCAATAACCAGCCGAGGCAAAGGATGATGACTAAAGCAACCGGAACCCATATTTTTATCCTGAAATTCCATTTGGGTTTTCCCTGGTCAACCAAGTCATTCATAACGGAACAGCCTTTCAAAAATTAAAGTAAATTATCAGAATATTTCCCCAATTAAACTGGTTAAAATTAAGCAATTCTACAAAAAGTTATTTTTTCCTGCAAAATTTCGAAAACAGGAAACCAACAAATATCCATCATAGAAAAAGGTTGCGGCCCTGGCAAAAGGCTCAGGTTGAAGGGCCGGGCCCCGGCGATAACTTAAGACTATCCAATTAGAATGCCTTCGTCACTATTTCCTCCACCAGTTTCTCCGCGAAATCGTTAAGAGGGATGCCACCCAGGTCGCCCTTCGCCCGGTCGCGGACAGCCACAGCCCCCTGCCCGGCCTCTTTGTCGCCCACTACCAGCATGTAAGGTATTTTAAGACCCTGGGCTTCGCGGATCTTGTAATTGATTTTTTCGTTTCGGGCGTCGAGTTCTACCCGGATGCCGCGTTTTTCCAGCTGCTCCACCACCGAGCGGGCGTATTCCAGGTGGCGGTCGGTAATCGGCAGTACCCGCGCCTGTACGGGGGCGAGCCAGACCGGAAAGGCCCCTGCAAAGTGTTCGGTGAGAATGCCGATAAACCTCTCAAGACTGCCGAATATTGTCCGGTGGATCATCACCGGCCGGTGCTTCTGGCCGTCCTCGCCCACATAGGTCAGGTCGAATACCTCCGGCATCACGAAGTCCAGCTGGATGGTGCCGCACTGCCAGGTGCGGCCGAGGGAATCTTTTAGGTGAAAATCGATTTTCGGCCCGTAGAAAGCGCCGTCCCCCTCGTTGACCTTATATTCGAGGCCCCTGGCCTCCAGGGCGTCCCGCAGCGCCCCGGTGGCCATCTCCCAGATCTCGTCGGAGCCCATGGCATTTTCCGGCTTGGTGGAAAGCTCCACGTGATAGGGGAAGCCGAATAATTTATAGAAATCATCCTCCAGGTTGATGACTCCGATTATCTCATCCTTAACCTGGGAAGGAAGCATAAAAATATGGGCGTCATCCTGGGTGAAGCAGCGAACTCTCATCAAACCGTGCAGGGCGCCGGAAAGCTCGTGCCGGTGCACCAACCCCAGTTCACCCATACGAATGGGCAGTTCCCGGTAGCTGTGCAGCTTGCTCTTGTAAATCAGGATGCCTCCGGGGCAATTCATCGGCTTTACCGCGTAGTCCCCCTCGTCGATTTTGGTAAAGTACATGTTCTCCCGGTAGTGATCCCAGTGGCCGGACCTTTCCCAAAGGCTGCGGTTTAAAATAACCGGCGTGCGGATCTCATGGTATCCGCGCCTGTGATGTTCTTCCCGCCAGAATTTTTCCAGCTCGTTGCGCAAAACCATTCCCTTCGGGTGGAAGAAGGGGAAGCCCGGCCCCTCGTCCTGGATGGAAAAGAGGTCCAGCTCGGCCCCAAGCTTCCTGTGATCACGCCGTTTGGCCTCTTCAATCCGGAACAGGTATTCATCGAGCATGGACTTCTTGGGGAAAGAGGTGCCGTAAACGCGCTGCAGCATCTTATTTTTCTCGCTGCCGCGCCAGTAGGCCCCGGCCAGGTTCAAAAGCTTCAGCGCCTTCAGCCGGCCGGTGGAGGGCACGTGCGGCCCTGCGCACAGGTCAACGAATTCACCCTGCCGGTAGCAGGAGATTACAGCGTCTTCCGGCAGGTCCTCAATCAACTCCACCTTGTAGTTTTCCCCAGCCTCACCGAACATTTTAAGCGCCTCCCCGCGGGGGAGTTCAAAGCGCTCGATCGGCAGGTCCTCTTTAATGATGGCCTCCATCTCTCTTTCAATCTTAGGCAAATCTTCAGGAGTGAAATTTTCGGCCGGGTCAAAATCGTAATAAAAGCCCTCGGCAATGGCCGGGCCGATGGCCAGCCTGGTGCCGGGGAAAAGCCTCTTTACGGCCTGGGCCAGCACGTGGGAAGAACTGTGCCGGTACACTTCCGCCCCTTCCCCGCTGTCAAAGGTAACGAATTCTACAGCCGCATCCTGGTTTAATGGTGTACTCAAGTCCACGACCCGGCCGTTTACTTTGGCGGCCAGAGCCTCTTTGGCCAGCCGGGGGCCAATCTCTCCGGCAATCGCGCGCAAAGTCGCGCCCCGTTCAAATTCCCGCGCCGCACCGTCCGGCAGGTTCACCTTGACCATTGATCCGTTTTTACTCATACTTTATCTCCTCCCTTAGGACTTAAGAAAATTCATTTACTTTAAAAGACAAAAATGATTTAGGGAACTATCCACTGTCCCGTTCCACGCAAGTCAAGAGCGTCCCACTTGCCCTTTCCGGGCAAAAAACAAACCCTGACCGAAACGGTCAGGGACGAAATTTCCGCGGTTCCACCCTGGTTAGAAAGGCGTGTTTAAGCCCTTCTCCCTCTCTGACTGTGAACAGGCGTCACCCGGCACGGACTACTTCACCTTCCACAAAGGTGAACGGTGGTTTGCCCGCGCTGCTCCAAGGCGGTTTTCGGCCGGCGCGTCTTAAGGGAGCTTGCAGCCACGGCGCCCTTTCTCTGGAAAGACCAAAAGCAGCCTACTCTTCCTCTTCCCCGCATTTGATATTCTTACAGCGTCATTATATCATGGGGTGTTTTTTTTTCAAT
>JAMCWI010000070.1 GCA_023481335.1 Bacillota bacterium
CCCTTCATATCAAGCATTAAGAGCATGGACTCTCCCTCGATAAAACGGAAGCAGAAGCTGACATGGTTAGGCAGGCGTTCTTCCGCTGGACCCGTACGGCAGGGTAACTGCCCGGCAGGTGGCGGAGGCCATTACCGATAAAACCATTTTAATTACCATCATGCATGCCAATAACGAGATTGGCACCATTATGCCCATTAAAGAAATCAGTGAAGTGGCCCGGGCCAAAAAGATTCTTTTCCATACCGATGCTGTACAAAGTGTCGGCAAAATCCCCGTTAATGTAGACGAGTTAGGGGTGGATTTGCTAACCCTGTCCGCCCATAAGATTTACGGTCCCAAGGGAATCGGTGCCATGTATATTCGCAAAGGAACCTTCTGGCAGCCCATCCTGTTTGGCGGCGGTCAGGAACGCCGCCGGCGGCCCGGCACGGAAAACGTAGCGGGGATGGTTGGGTTAGGCAAGGCCGTCGAATTGGCCACCGAGAGAATGCAGGCGGATTCCCAACGTCTGGCCAAATACCGCGATCGCATCATCGCAGAGGTACTTGAAAAAATTCCCAATACCATTCTCACGGGCCATCCGGAAGAACGCCTGCCTAACCATGTCAGCTTCTGCTTCCGTTTTATCGAGGGAGAGTCCATGCTCTTAATGCTTGATATGAAGGGCATTGCCATTTCCAGCGGCTCGGCCTGCACCTCCGGCTCCCTGGAGCCGTCCCACGTGCTTACCGCCATCGGCCTTTCCAAGGAAGTCGCCCACGGCTCCCTGCGACTCACCATGGGTAAAGACAATACCGAAGAAGATGTGGAGTACTTCCTGGAAGCACTGCCTCCCGTCATTGAAAGGCTGCGGGCCATGTCTCCCCTGGGCGAAGGGTGCAACCCCTGTGCTTGCAGCACCTGCACCGTTCATGACGAAGACCGCCATGGTCACGGCCAGGATGAATTAGAAGATGAACAATAAAAATAATAAAGGGAATGAGGAGGTATTATATATGTACAGTGAAAAGGTGATGGATCATTTCACCAACCCCCGCAATGTGGGAGAAATTGAAAATGCAGACGGCGCAGGTCAGGTGGGCAACCCCAGCTGCGGCGACATTATGAAAATCACCCTCAAGGTTGAAGATAACGTTATCAAAGATATCAAATTTAAAACCTTTGGCTGTGGTGCGGCGGTGGCCACCAGCAGCATGGTAACGGAGATGGCCCTGGGCAAAACCCTGGATGAAGCGCTGAAAATTACCAACAAAAGCGTAGCAGAGGCTCTGGAGGGACTGCCCCCGGCCAAAATGCACTGTTCCAACCTGGCCGCCGATGCATTGAAAGCAGCCATTGAAGATTATATGAAAAAACAAAATGCGTAGGTGAAGCCTTTTGGCAGCCAAAAAAAGAGTCATAGCAGCCATGAGCGGCGGGGTAGACAGTTCTGTCACCGCCGCCCTTTTACAGCAGCAGGGTTATGAAGTTGTGGGAGTCACCATGCAAATTTGGGATCCCGATGTCACCGTAGTGGATGACGACTATGTGGGCTGCTGCTCCCTCACCGCCGTGGATGATGCCCGGCGGGTGGCGGATGTCCTGGGAATCCCCTATTATGTGCTGAACTTCCGGGAGCTGTTTACCGAAAAGGTCATTCAATATTTTGTGGATGAGTACTTCCAAGGGCGCACCCCCAACCCTTGCATCGCCTGCAACCGGTATGTCAAATTTGAGGCGCTGCTGCAAAAGGCCCGCCAGATGGGTTTCGACTACATCGCCACCGGGCACTATGCCAGACTGGGGTATAGTGAGGAATACCGCCGCTACACCGTACGGAAGGCCCGGGATGAAAAGAAGGATCAGACCTACGTGCTGTACGGTTTTACCCAGGATCAAATCGCCCACACCCTGATGCCCCTGGCGGAATTCACCAAGGAGCAGGTGCGGGAAATGGCCCAAAAATGGGGTCTGCCCACCCACTCCAAGCCCGAAAGCCAGGAAATCTGCTTTGTTCATGACGATAATTACCGCAATTTCCTGGATGAACGCTCCGAAGGCGGCATCAAGCCCGGTCCTTTTCTGGACCTGCAGGGCAATGTAATCGGGCAGCATAAGGGCATTCCCTTTTATACCATCGGCCAACGCAGGGGTCTTGGCCTGGCCACCGGGGAAAGGATTTACGTGGTGGACATTGATGTGGAAAACAACACCGTTGTGGTGGGGCCGGAAGAGGCCATCTGGGGCACTGAATTAGTTGCTTCGGACAACAACTTTATTCTATTCGACAAGCTGAACGCCCCCCGGGAAGTGGAAGCCCAGGTGCGGTACAACAGCAAACCCTCCCCGGCCATCATCGAACCATTGGAACAGGGGTTGGTGAAGGTAACCTTCAAGTACCCCCAGCGTTCCATCACCCCCGGCCAGGCCGTGGTCTACTACCAGGGCGACTACCTGGCAGGCGGCGGCACCATAGTGTCAAGGGGACGGGGTTGTTGACACATCATTTGAACGTTGAAGCGTGATTATAAAACCGGCTATATTTTACTCCAAGCGGCTTAATATTTAAACCCTTTAACCAGGCCTTCGAGATTCTCTGCCAGTTCGGTAAGGGTTACGGAAGCGGAGTTTACCTCTTCCATGGCGGCTGTTTGCTGTTGGGTGGTTGCCGCTACGTTTTGTACACCGGCGGACACCTGCATGGCCGCATCGGAAATCAACTGCACCTGTTTGGAAAAGCCTTGAACCTCATCGATAATTAGACCAAAGCTCTGACCTGCTTCGTGAACAATCTTGTTACCCACCTGCACCTTTTCGTTGCCATTGGTGATGGCTTGCAGGGACTGGTTGGCTTGAACTTCAATTTCATGAATGAGCTGCTTAATCTCTAATGTGGACATGGCAGCCTGTTCCGCCAGTTTTCTTACCTCATCCGCCACAACGGCAAAGCCTTTGCCCGATTCACCGGCTCTGGCAGCCTCAATGGCTGCATTTAAAGACAGCAAATTAGTCTGTTCCGCAATACGATTGATAACTTCTACAAAGTGACTAACCTTTTCAATGGTAGAATCCAGTGTGTCCATAGATGTACTTACCTGTTCCGTAGCAGTTAATATTTCCTGCATTTGACCGGTCACCATGGAAATGCCTTCATTCCCCTCGGCAGCTCGTTCGGATGCAATACCGGCCCGGGATTGCATATGCCGGGTGCTTTCGGTAAGGTTGTCCATCATGGCAGCGATTTGATTGGTGGTAGAAGCAATGGAGGTGGCTCCCGCAGCGGTCTGCTGAGATTGGGTGGCGAGCTGCCTGGCAGCCTCCGTCAGTTGGCGGGAGGATTGGACCAGCTTCTCCAGCACATCCCGAAAGCCCATGCGCATTTGATTCAATTTATTGGCCAAATGCCCCAACTCATCTGCGGATTTAACTTGAATTTCCTTACTGAAATCCCCCTCAGCAAACCTTTCCGCTTCCGCTACTATTTGTTGAATGGGTTTGCGAATGCTGTTGCCCAGGAAAAAGCTGATCAGAATCCCGCAAACGATGGCAACGGCATCAATCCCCAAGGACATGGCAACCATTTGATCCTGCTGAGATAGGGAAGACTTTACATTATTTTGAAATACTTGATTGCTTTGTTTGGCAATCTGACCGAGGTTGTTTTCTATGGTGCCCTGCAAAACAATGATCTCATTGGCCAAATTCAGTGTTTTTCCCCTTAATTCCTGGGCTCTTTCAACATTCCCGTCCGCCACTGAGCGGTGAAACATCCTGGCCATGGGTGAGAGTTCATTAAACAGACGGTCATGGAACTGGCCGATCAGTTTGATGGTTTCCTGGATTTTTGGTTGATCCTTTGCATCCACAACCTTTGCAAGCTCTGCCACCTGTTTATTAAAGTCAACCATTTTTTTCTGGGCATGGATGATGTAATCCTCATTACCGTAGCCAACGAAGGCACGCATGGCAGATACCGCTTCTTTAAACTCCTTCTCCGCCTCCAGTGCCAGATGCTGTTGATGGGCGGATTTTTCTATCAACAGGGTTTTCTCTTTAATCGATTCAATAAACAGAAAAGAAACACCGCCTAATGCGGTAATTAAAAAAAGCATAATGAGAAAACCCAAGGATATTTTGGTCGATATTTTCATTTTAAACATTTTTACCACCCTTTCATACCCGGTGAATTTTAACAAGTCGCTAATTTACGCGAACATAATGCTGTTCAACAATATGTTGGCCCTCCGGGCCCAACACAAACTCAATAAAATCTTTGGTGGTTCCTGCGGGCTCTCCCGGGGTTAAAAAAATGAGGGGCCTGGCGAATCGGTAAGTGCCGGTTTTAACGTTCTCTATGGTGGGAGCTACCTGGTCAATGGCGATACTCTTCACCTCTTCATTGACATAACCCAGTGAGAGATAGGCAATAGAATATTTATCTGTGGCAACGGTTTTACGAACGGCACCGTTAGAGGATTGAATAACAGCATTTTCCGTAATTCTAAATTCATCGCCAAGGAAAACCTGTTCAAAAGCATCCCGGGTACCCGAGCCCTCTTCACGGTTGACAACATTGATAGGCATATCCGCACCGTTGATTTCTTTCCAATTTTTTATTTCCCCGGTAAATATTTTTTTAACTTGCTGGTGAGTTAAATTTTTAATTGGGTTATCTGGATGTAAAATCACTGCAAGGCCGTCAAGGGCGATTGTTGTTGCTTTCAACCCTAATTTTTCTTCTGATGCATGAAGGGACCGGGAAATCGTCCCGATGTCACAGATGCCTTCACTGGCCCCTTTAATTCCCTGGGCAGAACCTCCACCCTGGATGTAGATTGCAATGCCCGGATTTTTTCTGCGGTAGGCCTCGGCCAGGCTTTCCGATATCGGGAGTAAAGATGTGGAACCTGCGATGGTAATGGTTTTTTTTGTATTCCCAGGATCTGTCTGATTCGATTTTTTTATTGCTGCCTGTCCGCCGCAGCCAGCAATAAATGCCATAAGCAGCACGATAGAAATTATTTGAAAAAACTTGTTGGTCAATATAATCACCTCTTTTAGGTAAGACATGAATTAATTATGACATTGTTCTACGACAACTCTAAAATATCTGCCTCATATATACAACGGACTTAACCATTTTTTAAAAATTGCTTACTGATATTTAAGAATGAGGTGTTTATATGGATTTTTAACCTAACCTTATACTGTTTTTCCCCGGCTCTTAACCTTCCTTTTATATAATTTTTATAGAAACCTAAAATGGGAGTTGGGCCTTTATGAAGGTTACGGTGATCGGAGCAGGTTATGTGGGATTGGTGGCAGCGTGCTGTCTTGTCAATTCAGGCCATCAAGTGATGTGTATAGAACGTGACGAAGAAAAGAGAAACAAACTCTTGGCGGGCGTTGTTCCTTTCTACGAAGAGGGATTAGAGGATTTTGGTGGCCAGGAAAGC
>JAMCWI010000146.1 GCA_023481335.1 Bacillota bacterium
CCGTTCAGGTCACAGTATTTCCGGGCAAAATCAACCTGGTTGCCGATTGTCTTTGAGTCCGCCTGGTCGTCGGTGGATACCCTGCAGTAAACCGCAGCCTTCAGTTTCTTCACCTCCTGTAATGCCGGGGGGTCCGGCAGCATAAGATCTTGACTGAAAGGGGGGATTTGCGGGGTGATAATAACAAAGGTTTTTGGGGCGGGCGGGAACAGGCAGGAACGTATTGAAAAAGCCCTTTACCGATTTCTTTTCCCGGCAAAACCCGGGTTGGATAATGATTCGGACGACTATTTCAGGGAAGCCCCGGATCCCCGGCCCCCACAGGATACTCCCCCCCGGGATCGGTGCCCGAACCATAAGCAGCGGGGCGCCGGTTCCTCCCCCTTCTAAATTCATATATTTTTTTACCCCAAAAAAAGAACCGGCGGTGAGTGCATCACCGCCGGCAATAACTGGTGCCAGTTATTCCTACCTGCCAAGAGTTTTGGGCAGGTCCTCGCTTCCTATTAATTTAATAAATTCATCCCCGGCCCTGGACTGGAATTTATCTTTCCGGCAGATCAGGAAAAACCACCTTGGAATTTCAAGCCCTTTTATCCTCAACAGCTTCAGGCTGCCCAGCAGAAGCTCCTTGCGCAGGCACCACTTGGACAGTATGGTGATGCCCAGGCCGGCCTCCACGGCCTCCTTTATGGCCTGGGTGCTGCCCAGGGTGATAATTTTCTCCGGCATGAAGCCCGCCTTCTGAAAAAAATCCTCCACCGCCAGCCTGGTGCCGGACCCTTCTTCCCTGATTACAAAAACGCACTCTTTCAAGTCTTCCCCTTTCAGGCCGTGTTTTTTCGCCAGGGGGTGCAGCACCGGCGCCACAAGAACCAGCTCATCCTGCAGAAAAGGCTTTATGTGCAGCTGGGGATCGTCAATCACTCCCTCCACCAGCCCAATGTCTATGGTTCCTTCCCTGGTGCGCTCGTGGATCAGCTCGGTATTCCCGATCCAAACGGCGTACTCTACATCCGGGTACTTTCCTGAGAAGTTTGCCAGTATCCGCGGGAGAACATACTCACCTATGGTCAGGCTTGCCCCTATGGTAAGTTTTCCGGTTACCGTATCCACCAGGTCAGCTACCGCCCTTTTGGCCACATGGTGAAGATTAAGTATGCTGCGGGCGTAGTTGTATAATATGGTCCCCGCCTGGGTGAGATCCACCTTTTTGCTGGACCGCTCAAACAGCTTTACCCCGTAATAATCCTCCAGGGCATGTATGTGCTGGCTTATCGCCGGCTGGGTCATGTTAAGAAATTCCCCGGCCCGGGAAAAATTTTTCTTGTCTGCCACTGTCATAAAAATGAAAAGCTGGTTGTCGAGCATGGTGTCACCCCCGGTGGCATTAATATATTTTCCTGTCTACAGCGATAAATATATTACCGGACATTTAATTTTTCAAGCAATTACCTCCCAGTGGTCGACACGGCCGGGTAACCGGGGAAGAACCGGTAGAAGCCGTAATTTACAATCTCCTGGACCTGATCAGGTACTTAAAGGACACCAGGGCGGCAAGGCCACCCAGGGCGACGAAAGCCGAGGTGGTGTCGATTTCTCCCGGCAGGCGCGCCAGCGCCAGGGTATATAAATCTCCCAGCATCATTTTTCCGGTCCGGAAAAGGGCGTTAACCACCGGGGTGATTTGAAATTTCCCCTCGGCATATGAACCCGCCAGAAAGACCGCAGCAGCTGCGGCAAACAACAAAATCCTTTTAAACATAATCCACCTCCCGGTGTGCCGGCAAAACAGGAAAACCAAGCCCGGCAGCTTTTACGGTTAATGATAGCATGGCAAGTCAAATCCCATATATTGCCATATAGGGCTATTGCCTCTTTTACCTTTCTTTATTCGTCCCCGATCTCTTTAAGGCTTAAAAAAGCATATAAAAAAAATCAGGAACCGGGAATGGCCAAATTCCTGATTTTATTTTTTGTTTTGGTTAATAACTACATTTTCTGGACGCCGTCCGCCTGAAGGCCCCTCTTTCCGGGAACCACTTCAAACTCCACCTTCTGTCCCTCGTCAAGGGTCTTAAACCCTTCCCCCTGAATGGCGGAATAGTGGACGAACACATCGTTTCCATCGTCGGATTCAATAAAACCGTATCCTTTTCCGGGGTTAAACCATTTTACCTTTCCTTGCATGTTTTCCTCCTGTGAATTAATTACATTATATAACTCTATTTTAACCCCGGCACCCTGGTTTTATACGCATTTTAGACACATAGAAGCTTTTCGGGCTGCGCTCCGGGTGTTTCAACACCGCCAATTCCGTCAAAGCCCGTGATGGTGCTGGCAATAACATCCTTCAGTGCTATAGGGTCATATATCGAGGTGTAAGCAACCTTCTCCATCACGTAGACCGGGTCATAAGCGTGGATTAAGACCCTCCTGGGGGAGCTGGCGAAATTTGCGCCGGCCGCCAGAAGGGCCTCATAGTGGGACTGGCAGGCCCCGGCGAAAATTACCAGGTCGTCACGGCTTTTTTCATACTTCCTTGCCACCCTCACAGCATTAACAAAATGCTGTGAGTTATGGTACTTTTTTATATCCCGGTATTCATCTTGCTTGGCCCCCTTAACCAACCCGTCATGCCCGGTTAACACCAGCATGTCGGGCCGGTGCTCCACCAGGAGGTCCATTACATTTTCTGCCTGCTTTTCCTCGTCTATATGATAGCCGTGGCTCTCTATGTTTAGCTGCTTGTAGCTGGCCAGGCACATCTCCAGGTATTCCCTGTCTCCGTCCAGGTGTACCAGTGTTCCCGGCAGGTCGAAGCTCTGAATTTCATCCATGTTGCTCTTGGTGGCCCTGCCCAGGGTGTGCCTCCGGTCATCCTCCCTGCGCTTGAATACATCCTTCATCTTTTCCATTTTCATCACCTGGTTGTTGTGCCAGTGCTGGGACACCTGGAGAGTGTCCACCCTGGCCAGGTCATCCACCGGGGCGGTGGCCTCAAGGCGAAGATCCAGCCCTTTAAGCCGGGCATACATCACTCCGTCTTCCCCGGTAAAAACCCTTACAACCTTGAAGTATATATCGTTGCCATAGGAGTTCCTTGTTACCACATCTCCCTCCTTGATGGTACCCAAAGGCCTCATCTCCTTCTGCAGTTTTTTCATTTTATGGAAGGGGACATACTGTTGTTACAGAAAAGAAAAAAACAGCTTAAAAGAGCTTGGCCGGGCACGCCATAAGCAAGGGACACCCGGCCCGGGGCCGAATGTCCCGATATCTCGCCGGGCCGGAAGCCCCCGCCTACTTGGTATGCTTGTCGGCCACGCTGGAGGCCGCGTAGGCATCCGGCTTGATTTTGGCCTGAAAACCGCTTCCGGTGACCATGCCAACCACTTCCCGGATAAGGTCCCTGGTATCCCCCTGTTTGCCGATGTCGATATGAATTTCCACCTCCAGGTCGTCCAGTCCGCTCTCGGCCAGGTAGTTTGCCACCAGGCTGCTCACTTCCAGGCTCAGGGCCGTTTCATAAAAAATTTTTTGCCTCAGGCTTTTTATTTTTCTCTGTATTTTTTTCCTGTAGTAATAGCGGGCCCCCTTGCCCAGCCGGTGCACCACCACGGCGGTAATAAAACAGGTATCGGTCTTGACCTGGGAATCCGACCCTATTATAACCTTGTAGGATGACGTGGGAAGCCCGGTGATGTAGCCCGTAATGTCGGCCATCATGTCCTTAAAGGTGAGCCTGCCCTTGGTGGGACTGAAAAAGTACATCATATATCAAAACCCCCTCCCCCCAGGGCCGGGGAATTTTCTGCAGTGCCAGCACAAGCGTGCGCCTGCCGGGTGATTTCAGCAAACTCGGGCAGGCTAAGGGTCTCTCCCCTTCGTCCGGAGTCAATTCCGGCATCCTCCAGCATATTCCTGATATTATCCCGCGTTAAACAGTCCAGGGCCGAGCTAAGGGCGTTTAAAAGGGTTTTTCTCCTCTGCCCGAAGGCGCCCCTGACAATTCTGAAAAACAGCTCCTCGTCGGGAACATCCACTGCCGGCTTACTCCTCATTGCCAGGCGGACCACCGCCGAGTCTACCTCGGGCCGCGGCATAAAAACCGTGCGGGGAACCCTGAACAGTAATGCTGCCTCTGTATAAAACTGCACGGCCACGGACAGCGCCCCGTATTCCTTACCCCCCGGAGGGGCAGCCAGCCTTTCGGCCACTTCCTGCTGGACCATGATAACAAAAAGGGAAATGTTGAAGCGGCTTTTAATAAGGTGCATGATGAGGGGGGTGGTGATATAGTATGGCAGGTTGGCAATCAGCTTGTACGGGCCTTTATGCCCGGTGCAGGAGATGACGGCCTTGTCGATATCGACCTCCATAGCATCCCCGGCCACCACATGCACGTTGTCCAGTCCCTGCAGCGTTTCTTTCAGTATGGGCAGGAGATTCCTATCCAATTCCAGAGAGACAACACTTCCGGCCCTCCCTGCGGCGGCCCTGGTAATAACGCCCAGGCCGGGGCCAATCTCAACCACGGTGTCACCCTTATCCAGCATGGCCGAGGAAATAATCTTATCCACGATGTTGGCGTCCGTCAGAAAATTTTGTCCCATACTTTTCCGGCAGTGGAAGCTATGCCTTTCCATAAGCTTCCTTACCGCCGAAGGTGCCGCCAGGTCCGTCATTCCGACCTCCACTCCGCCCGCAGCCAATATCCGGCACACGGAATCGGGATTCCCAATACCATTCTAATATTCGTATCCTTTACAGTCACACTCATTTTACCACAATCGGAGAAAAGTTCAATTTTAGTCTAACCAGATACCGCCTTAAAACTACCTATGCAGCCGGAATCCCATTCAAAAGGAAACAAAAACCCGGAGCAAACTCCGGGTTAAGTTTTCCACTGGGTGGGATTCACCAATTCCTTTTTATTAATCCAGAAGATAAACCTTTACCGTCCTTACGCCCCACCTGCCGGCCTCGCCGGCGGATTCCAGGAAGACATCTATCCGGCTGCCCTTGATGGCTCCCCCTGTGTCAAGAGCGGTGGCTTGTCCGTAGCCCTCCACATACAATCTGCTGCCAAGGGGTATAACCCTCGGGTCCACAGCTACCGTGCCGTACTCCGGCCAGGTTCCGCAGGCCGTATTGTACCCGGTGTGGCTATATGCGGTGGCAGTAACCTCCATGGCCTCCCTGAACCTGATTGTCTCCCCGCCCCTGGAGACCGTTTGGCCGGTTCCCACCTGTACTATTGACTCCGTGGGGTTGGCCACGGTTTTACGGTCAACCAGGTGCCTGCTGACCAACTGCCCGTCGTGGTAGGTAACACTCCACGTCTGCTGTTCTTCCCCGTTCTGCCCCCTGACCATGGTCCTGCTTATACCCCTTGGCAGCAGATTGTATGTG
>JAMCWI010000179.1:0-23901 GCA_023481335.1 Bacillota bacterium
TACCCTGTTCATCAATGGACTCGCCCAGGGTCAGTTGGCAAGACTGGTAAAAGACGCCATTTACGGTTCTGCTGCCGAAATCGTTCCCATGTTCCGCCCCGGTTTAGGGATAACCACCGAGCAAATCGTGGCAAAGGTTAAAGAGGTGCTCTAAGAAATTTTCTTCTCAAATAAGGAGGGAGGTTCCAACATGTCTGTGTCTCCACAACCTGCTATGCCGAAAAGCTGGCGAGTAGAAAGCAAGCCCCATAAATTTTGCCCCGGTTGCGGCCACGGTCTGGTATTAAAGTGCCTGGGCGAGGCCATTGATGAACTGGGTATTCAGGATAGAGTGGTCTTCGGCTGTGACATCGGCTGTTCCTTGCTGTCCTGGGATTTCTTCAACTGTGACAGCGTGCAAACCCACCACGGCCGTACCACCCCGGTGATGACCGGTATCAAGCGGGCCAACCCCGACCTCATCTGCATCGCCTACATGGGTGACGGCGGCGGTTATGCCATCGGTGTCGGCGGTATCGTAAACGCCGCTGCCCGTAACGAAAAAGTAACCGTACTGTTGGCCAACAACACCGTATACGCCATGACCGGCGGTCAAATGTCTCCCTGCACCATGCCCGGACAAAAGGTAGAGACTGCCCCCTACGGACGTGACCCCGAATCCACCGGCATGCCCACCCAGGGTCCGGAAATGCTGGCTGCCATTACTGCCGAAGGCGCCTATGTGGCCCGCGGCACCATGACCAACTTAAAGCAGCTGAAGAGCTACATAAAGAAAGCTCTGCAGACCCAAATGGAAGGCAAAGGGTTCTCCTTTGTAGAAGCACTGGCGTCCTGCCCCACCAACTGGCGGACCAATGCAGAGAAGACCTGGGCCTTTGTGGAAAAAGAAATGCCTCAGTATTACAAGGTTGGGGAAAAGAAAAACCCCTTCGAGGTAAAAAAGGAGGAGGCTCAGCAGAATGGCTAAAGCTGTAAAGATCTGCTTGGCCGGTGAAGGTGGCCAGGGTGTTCAATCGGTGGCGGAAATTATCGCAGCTGCCGCCAACGCAGAGGGCCGTGAAGCCCTTTATATCCCGAACTTCGGCGTTGAGCAGCGGGGCGGCGTTTCCATCGCCTACCTGCAAATCGACGACAAACCCATCGGCGCTCCCAAATTTGACAAAGCCGACATCCTCATTGCCCTGAGCGACCGTTCCGTACGCCGCTGCAAGCAGTATGTAGACGAGAACACCGTCTATGTATACGATGCCAGCATCGAAGGCGTGGAAAAGGATTTGCCCCAGGAAGGCGAAGCCAAGAAAGTGCTGGCCATTCCCGCCCTGGAAATCTCTAAAAACGAACTGCACCCTCGGGTATTCAACATCCTGATCATGGGTGCCGTTATCGGTGCCACCAATGTAATTCCCGTGGATGCCGCCAAGGCTGCCATCGAGAAGAAACTGGGTTATAAATTCGAGCAAAATCCTCAGCTGCGCGAACTGAACTTTAAAGCCATCGACCGCGGCATCGAGCTTATGAAATAGGGGGGGAAATCATGGAATTCAAAGGTCGTACCCTGGAACTCACCAAAGGTGACTGGACTCTTTTCCCCGGCCTGTGCAAGGGCTGTGGGCTGTGCATCCAAAAGTGCCCCAAAAAGTGCATTGCCTGGTCCAAGGTGCTGGGTGTATACGGCACCCCCACGGTAGAAGCCAACGACGAGTGCATCGCCTGCGGCATCTGCCAAATGGTTTGCCCCGATACAGCCATCCTTGTGATTAAGAAGAAGAAGGAAGCGGCAAGCTAAACTCTGGAATATGTGTAAAACCAGAAGCACTCTTTTTGGCGGGAGTGCTTCTTTTTTGGCCGTCAGCCGTCAGCCATCAGCTGTCAGCCTTCAGCCATCAGCTGTCAGCCGTCAGCCTTCAGCCATCAGCTTTTTGGTTGTGATAAGGTTCTCTGGAAAAGTGCGATTAATTAGTCTTTGTGTAAGTGAAACTTAAAAAGTTGAAACATAGGGGAACTTGTATTTGACAAGTAATTAGCAATAGTCCAAAATTGCCTGAAGCCTGAAGCCTGAAGCCTGAAGCCTGAAGCCTGAAGCCTGAAGCCTGAAGCCTGAAGGCTGACGGCTGACGGCTGACGGCTGATAGCTGATAGCTGACAGCTGACGACTGACAGCCTATGCCTTTTTCAGCAGTGCCGCAACCAACAATAACAGCGGTATGCCATACTCAATGGGTATGGCATAGACCGGCCAAACTTGTGTGGCAAAGGTAGTTTCCTGAACGATAGGAGTTAACAGCGAAAAAAACAGCATAGGAAGTCCTGGCGGACAAATAAGGACCTAGAATCGTGATCGTCCGGAGGATACCCAATGTCAAAATTAACATTCCCAGCAAAAGACCGGCCGCCATAAAAACGCCCTTTTTCCCCTTTTTCCCGGTGGTCTTGACATGATAAATCAGCATACTGAATAAAACAATTTCACCCACCGGAAAGGTGGACAGGTTAACACTTGCCTGAACAACCGGCAGCATCCCCTTGCTTAAAACAGGAGCCAGATTGGCCAATTTTGCGGCCGGTGTGGTGATAGCTTGAATTAAAAGAAAGAATACAAGGGAAGCAGGCAACAAAACACTCATAGCCCGTGCAATGCACTCAATCCCCAGCCTTACACCAAAGGCAGCCAGCAAAGCGACTGCTGCATGAATAAGCGGAGAGGGCGTTTCAATGAGCATCACCGTGGACACAAAGTTTCCGATATTCCGCAGAACAAGTGCACTCAAATGAAGGGCAAACCAAATCATTAAGAGACCTGCCAATTTCCCCGGCAGACCTAAAATAGATACACTGTACTGCACCAGCGATTGCCCCGGATACATCTTATTTAAGGCTGCCAATACAGCAACCAGCAGGAATCCCGGAACCACTGCCAGCAAAGGCGACAGCCAGGCATCCTGCCGAGCCAGGTCGATGGACATGGTAGGAGCCAGTAGGATGGATGTGCCCACAGTAAAACCCGTCACCAAAAGAAAAAGTTGTTTTTCAGAAACAGACTCTTTATCCAAGGTTCTCTTCCTTTGCCAAACGGTTTATGGAGTTTAACCAAACCTAGAATGAACCAAAATGACTTGTTGATAAGAACCTTGCCAACTGTTCATAAACCGGTGCGAAGATCTTTGAAATGAAAACAGTGGGGTTTGGCAGTATAATATCAAGAGTCATGGCATAGCTGTAGGTGATGGCCGGCAGCAGTAAAATTGAAAAGACCAGCAGTTCCCGCCACCTTTGTTGGGAAACCATGCGGGGCACCTCCCCAAAAATGATTGCCGCATAAATTACGCTGAGAAGAATAAAGGTTGTCACCATGCCGATTCCTCCTGTATCTGGTTTACTTGGTTTTAACGGAAGCAGAGATCTGACCCAACCCTTTGATCCGTACGGTAGGCTCTACCTTTACAGCGATATCTTGGAACATCTCCGGCCACTCTTTAGACAGGCCTTTATTCCATTGTTCCGGAAATGCCCGGTGCACGGCTTCGCCGAAGCCCAGGACATCGGTATTTAATTCCTTTGCCTTATTTACTGCTGCCAGGACCTGCAATTGTATGGTTTGTGCCAAAAGTTTTTCCATTAACGTAATTTGGCGGTCATCAATTTCATAGATCCCCGGATTTACTTCACCCAAATTCCCGTTCGCAGAAATTTTCACTTTGATCACCGGTTGGCCGTCCACCACTTCCGGTTTGAGAGCAGCGGTACTGCCAAAGATTTCAAAGGTTATTTTTTGGTTTTGCCTTTCGGCGATCAAAACGATTTTTCCGTCCTCCCGCCGGTCAATACCAATGCCAGATACGATCCCGGTCTCTTCGGGCTCTCGCAGATCATAACAGCCGGTCAGGAGGAAGGTTATGCATAGTGCAAAGAGTAAACGAATTCCCATGGGATGCTCCTTTCTACCTCTGTTGGTCCGGCGGCCCCGGTCTTTGCTTTTTTCCTATACGTCTGGTGTTGCGCTGCACCAACTCCGACGGGTGCCTGGTAAGACTCCAGAGGGGAGACTTATACAACAAGGAGTCCTTTATAGCTTCCCGGTTAAAAGGGGTCAGGGGGGTTAGGTAGGGAACCCCAAAGCTTCTTAGCGAGCATAAATGCAGTAACAAAGCCAGCAGAACCGTCATCACCCCGAACAGGCCCAATAAGGCTGCGGACAGCATTAAGGGAAAGCGTAAAAGCCGGATTGTTAGTCCCAGGCTGTACTGGGGGATGGTAAAGGAGGCTATGCCGGTGATGGCAACGACGATAATCATTAGGGGCGATACCAGGTTGGCCTGAACCGCTGCCTGGCCGATGACCAGTGCTCCGACAATACTGACCACCTGGGCGAAGTTGGCAGGCAAGCGGATGGTGGCTTCCCGGAGGACCTCAAACATCACTTCCATTGCCACTGCTTCCACCACACCGGGAAAGGGCACACCCTGCCGGGCCGCAGCTATACTGATAAACAGGGTGGTGGGGATCATTTCCTGGTGGAAATTGGTAATGGCGATATAAAAAGACGGCAGGGTTAAAGCTATTAAAAAAGTAAGCAGCCTTAACCAGCGGATAAGGGTCGCAAAGTAAAAATTGCTATAGTAGTCCTCCGCCGCGGCCAATTGAGCAGCTAATTCCCCCGGGGCGGTCAATACAGAGGGTGTATTATCCGTCAAAATCGCCACCCGCCCCTCCAGCAGAGCACCGGCCACCGCGTCCGGCCGCTCGGTGACGCGCAGCTGGGGGAAGGGGGAATAAGGAGAGTCCTGAATCAATTGTTCCAGATAATGACTCTCCAGCACAGCATCAATTTCAATTCTCGTCAACCTTTTACGGACCTCCGCCACCAACCCTTCGGAAGCAAGGCCTTTGATATAGGCGATGGCCACATTGGTGCTGCTGATTTTGCCAAGCTTGATATTTTCCACCACTAAATTAGGTGTAATGAGTCTTTTGCGGATCAGACCGATGTTTACCGACAAAGTCTCCACAAAGGCTTCCCTGGGTCCCCGTACGGCATTTTCGTATGTAGGCTCCGGGATGCTTCTGGTCTTATAGCCCTTGCAGCTGATAATAAAGGCCTGGGGAAAGCCATCCAAAAACAAGGCCACTTCACCGATAAGCACCTTGGGGACCAGTGCTTCAAAATGATTCACCTTATCAAGCTGGGCCCGGGAAATAAGACCGCCGTTGTTTAATACGTTAAGCAGTTCTTGCCCGGAAGTATCTTTTAGCTGCGGCTCCAGCAGAGGTTTCATAATGTCCGCATCCAGGATGGCGGGATTAATCAGGCCGTCCAGGTAAATAATGGCGGCGGGCCAACTAAGCCTTTTAATCATTGGTTCCCATACGGTTATGGGTCATTTGCTGATTGTCCCGCTGGTTTTCGATGAGGCCGGCCGGGACGCCTGGCTTTCCCTTTTGATCGCGCTCATCCCCGGCTGCCTCCTGGCTTTGGTGTTGGCTGGGTTAAATCGATATGCCCCCGGGCAGTCACTGGCAGAGGTCTTTTCCCTGCTGGGCAGACCCCTTGGGGTAATCGCAACCCTGGTTTATACCTCTTATTTTCTGCTGCTGCCGGCCCTTACTTTACGGGGCTTGATGGACTTTATGAAGACTGTCTTCATGCCCCAAACCCCGTCTATGATATTCGGTTTTCTTTTCCTTTCTGTTTGTGGATACGCGGCATACATCGGCCTGGAAAGTTTCAGCCGGGCAAATTCTTTGTTAATGCCGCTGCTTATCATGGCGGGCCTGACGGCTGCGGTTATGGCCCTGCCGGATAAGGACTACCGGTTATTGCTGCCTGCCCTGGAGAAGGGCATTCAACCGCCATTACTGGGCAGTTTACCCCTTCTTGGTCTGTTGGGGGAGATGGTGGCCTTTGGCATGATATTGCCTTCGGTAAAAAGGTCGGCCTACCTTTGGAGAGTCCTGCTACTTTCCGTTATCACCATCGGCCTTTTGTTTATCGGTCCCTTGACCGGACCCATTGCCATGTTCAGTGAGGAAGTGATCATCAAATATGATTACCCCACCTACAATGAATTCCGATATGGCCGGTTCCTGGTGCACTTTCAGTCGTTGGCTGTCTTTCTCTGGCTGGGTGGCAATCTTGGCCGGATAACCTTTTTCTTTTATGTTTCTGCCCTTGGATTGAGCCGCTTAACAGGACAAAAGGAACACCGGAAGCTGGTGGCGCCGGTGGGAGTCATCATCCTGCTGCTGGCTGCCTTTGCCTTTCCCACCCTGGATAGGGTTAAGTGGTTTCTGTCAACCGTCTACCCCATCCTGGGCATTGGTTTGGGGGTTGTACTGCCGACCATTCTTTTGATCCTGCTAATGTTTAAGAAAAGAAAGAAGATGGGAAAATCCTATTTAATGAAAAAATGTCAATAAAAAACACCGATTCAACACAACCGGTATTTTTACAACTCACCATTTTTTATGCAGGAGCATACTTATACTAGTAGAAGTCTTAAATTAAGGGTTTTTGGCGAAACTATCCTAAAGAATGTTTGGCAGGAGGGTTGGTAACCAATGAAAGAAGAAGCGAGATGCATATTGTGCCGGACCCTTGTTCGAGAAAGCAACCTGGGTATTGTGATCTTAGGCAAGTGCATTTGTAACGGTTGTGAACAAAAAATTACCAGCCTGGCCTGGGATGATCCCGACTACGACGACTATAAAAGCGGTCTTAAAAAAATTTGGTGCTGCAAAGAGGCCTGACTTTTGGCAAAGGTCTCTTTCTTTTTCTCCAGGCGAATTCTCCGATGGGCTAATTCGATATCCGATTTTATTTGACGCAGGGTCATTAAATCAATGCCCGTTTGGCTGGCCACCTCCACGTCGCTGCGGCCGTCTTTCCATAACTTAATCAGCCGGGTAACACTGGTGCGATATTTTTTTGACAGAGCCTTTTCATCGAATTGCGGGGACACTTGTTTCCGCATGATGGTGCTCCTTTCTATGCTTATACTGCATTTCTTTGGGGTCGGGCTGTCAGCCTTCAGCCTTCAGCCGTCAGCTTTTGGTTGATCCTTTTTAAAGGCTGACAGCTGATAACTGAAGGCTGATAGCAGGACCCAAAAGAAATGACCAAAAGAAATACCCTCAAGCATAGTTTTCCCCCGTGAAGTTACCCTATAAGGCAAAACTAATGCCAAATAAATCAGAAACTAAATTAGCAGTTAAAATCTGTATGTGATAAAATAAATCGTTAAGATATTATCAGGGGTATGGATATGACACAGGAAAGAGCCCCGCTTTGGGAAGCCTTGATAAAGCATACAGCCGTTGCAGGTGCACAGTTTCATATTCCGGGACACAGGAGCGGACAGGCGATACCGGATGAATTTTTGCAATTTGCGGGTACCGGTATTTTTAAGTTGGATTTAACGGAGATACCCGGTCTGGATGATTTGCATCAACCACAGGAGGCCATTGCCGATGCCATGGCACTGGCGGCACAGGCCTACGGTGCCGAAAAAAGTTTTTTTCTTATCAACGGCACAAGCTGTGGATTGATTGCTCTGATATTAGCTTGTTGTGGACCGGGAGATAAAATTATTGTTCCCAGAAACGCTCATCGATCCGTGTTGTCCGGCCTGGTATTGTCAGGTGCTGTCCCCATTTATTATCAACCGGCCGTCATAGAGGATTTTTGCTGTTTCGTCGGCCCGGATTATTTAGAAATTGAAAAATTATTGAATGAAAACATAAACAGCAAAGCGGTGCTGTCTGTAAACCCTACCTATTACGGGGTCGCCGGGAACCTAACCCAACTGGCAGGCATTTGCCGCCGGGCAGACGTTCCCCTTGTGGTGGATGAGGCACACGGTACCCACCTAAGATTTCACACTGATTTGCCGCCGGATGCCCTAAGCAGCGGGGCAGACGCCGTGGTGCAAAGCACCCATAAGACCGGGGGATCTTTAACCCAATCATCCCTGCTGCATTTGCAAGGGCCGCGCATAGACGCGGACCGGGTGGCGGAAGCCCTGCGTATGGTTCAGAGCACAAGCCCCTCCTACCCCCTGCTGGTTTCCCTGGATTTAGCCCGCCGTCAACTGGCCCTCCGGGGGAGGGAGCTGCTGGAAAAAACCCTGCAGTTGGCCCGCTGGTGCAGGGACAAGCTGTCACGGATTCAAGGGGTTAGGGTTTTAGGGCCGGAACACTTGGGGGCGGCCGGTGCCCAATACCTGGACCCCACCCGTTTAACCATATCCCTCCTGCCGCGGGGACTGACCGGCCACAGAACCGCCGAATTGCTCCACCGGAAATACCGGGTCTTTGTGGAAATGGCCGATGCTGCCGGCGTGGTGGCGGTACTTTCCCTGGGAACCACCCAAGAGGATTGCCGGCTGCTGGTGGAGGCGGTTCAGGAGATTGCGGCCAGCGCAGCAGGGCAGCCCCTGCAGCTGCCTCAAACCCTGCAGCTGCCCCAGCCTAAAGTAGCCATAAGCCCCCGGGAGGCCTGGCAAAGCCCCGGCAGGGACGTATTATTGGAGAGCTCCCTCCACTGCATCTGCGGAGAGACGGTGGCAGTATACCCGCCAGGGATTCCGGCCATTTGCCCGGGCGAAGCAATCACCCAACCGGTTCTTGACTACCTCCTGGAAGTCAGGCAGCGGGGCTGCCACGTGCAGGGCCCAAGGGATGCATCGCTGCAAAAGATTAGGGTATTGTGTTAGACTTACCCCAAAGCAAGGAGGTTTGACCCTTGTTCATCGTATTCGAAGGCGTGGATGGGTCGGGTAAAAGCACCCAACTGAGCCTGATCAATAAATATTTAACCGAAAAAAACATTCCCACCTACAGCACCCGGGAGCCCGGCGGCACACCGGTGGGAGAGAAAATTCGGGAACTGCTGCTGGATCCCAACTTCTCCGAAATCCAAGGGCGCACCGAGGCGCTTTTGTATGCCGCCGCCCGGGCACAACTGGTGGCCCAGGTCATCCGGCCCCAGTTGGAACAGGGAACCGTGGTGTTGTGTGACCGCTATATTGATTCCACCCTGGCCTACCAGGGCTACGGCAGGGGGATGGAGATTGATTTTTTAGCCGGTATCAATCGCCTGGGCACCGGGGGGCTGGCACCCCGTCTTACCATTTTGCTGGATCTCCCTCCGGAGGAAGGCTTAACCCGTTCCCGAAAGGATCGCCCGGCGGATCGCCTGGAGAAAGAGTCTCCGGAGTTTTACCGGCGGGTCCGCAGCGGTTACCTGGAGCTAGCCGGACAAAACCCTCAAAATTACCTGGTGCTGGATGCAAGGCTGCCTGTGGAGGAACTGCACAGGCACATTATCCAAGCGGTGGGGGAATTGGCCGGTGTATAAGCTGGAAAACATCATCGGGCACCCTCAGATTTTGCGCACCTTAAAAAATTCCGTACAGCGGGGCAAAATGGCCCATGCCTACCTGTTTATGGGGCCCAGCGGGGTTGGCAAAGAAACCGTGGCCCGGGCCTTTGCCGGTGTGCTGCTTTGTGAAGCCCCCCGGGAAGGCGATGCATGCGGGAACTGCCGCTCCTGCCGCCAAATTGAAGGGGGAAATCACCCGGATTTGCATCTGTTGCAGCCAACCGGGGCATCAATAAAAATTGAGCAGATGAGAGAACTGCAACGCCAGGTACAGTATAAGCCCTACCAGGGCGGCAGGCACGTTTTTATCATAGAGAAGGCCGAAGCCATGACCCAGGAAGCAGCCAACAGTTTTTTAAAGACACTGGAAGAGCCCACCGGACAAACGGCCTTCCTTTTACTAAGTGACCAGCCCTACGGGCTGCTGCCCACCATTCTTTCCCGCTGCCAACAATTTCAATTCCGGCCCCTCAGCAGCCAGGAAGTGGCGGCGGGATTGGTCAGCCTTTGCGGCATGGAGCAGGACGCCGCCTCTCAACTGGCCCCCTTGGCCGGGGGCAGTCTGGGCAGGGCGGTACGGTTGTCCGGCGGCGGCGAACAGTGGCCCCTGCGAACCAAAGCATTGGAAATCGCCCGGCTGCTGCCTCAAATGAATAAAACCCGGGCCCTGGCAGTGGCGGAAGAGATGGCCGCCGACCGCGCCGAGGCGGCAGAATGCTTGGAAATAATACTGTTGTGGCTGCGGGATATTCTGGTATTCCAATATGCCGGAAAACCTGATATATTAATTAATCAGGATCGGACCGGCAGTATTGTTGAACAGTCCGCCTGGTATGAACCGGCGGCGCTTTCGGCAATAATTGAAGAAATCAAATTGGCCCGGGAAAGAATTCTGGCCAATGCCAATACCCGCATGACATTGGAAGTTCTGATGTTGAAAATACACTCCTACGGAGGAAACGATAATGCCAATTAAAGTGGTTGGAGTACGCTTTAAAAAAGCAGGCAAAGTATACTATTTCGACCCCGGAGAAATCGCCCTGGAAAAAGGCAGCCACGTGGTGGTAGAAACCACCCGGGGCATCGAATACGGGGAAGTGGTGACAGCTCCCCGGGAAGTGCCGGATGAAGAGGTGGTGGTGCCCTTAAAACAGGTGCTGCGCAGGGCCACCCCGGAGGACCATCAGCAGATAGAAGCCAACCGGGAAAAGGAAAAGAAAGCCTTTCAGGTGGCCTTGGAAAAAATCGCTGTCCATGAACTGCCCATGAAGCTCATTAGCGTGGAGCAGACCTTCGACGGCAATAAAATCATCTTTTATTTTACCGCCGACGGCAGAATCGATTTCCGGGAACTGGTTAAAGACCTGGCGGCTGTTTTCCGTACACGAATTGAATTGCGCCAGATCGGGGTCCGTGATGAGGCCAAAATGGTGGGTGGTTTAGGATGCTGCGGGCGAGAACTTTGCTGTGCATCCTGGCTGGCGGATTTTGCCCCGGTTTCCATCCGCATGGCCAAGGAGCAAAATCTATCCTTAAATCCCACTAAAATTTCGGGCATTTGCGGTCGTCTCATGTGCTGTCTGAAATATGAGAACGATGTTTACGAAGAGGCCAAGGCGGGATACCCCGAAATCGGCACCCCGGTGCTGGCTCCGGAAGGGGAGGGCAAAATCGTTGCCATCAATATCTTCCGCAAAACCCTGAGCGTCGAACTGCAGGAGAGCAAAGCCATCCGGGAATACCCCTTGCAAGAGTTGAAATTTAAAAAAGGCCGAGGTGAATGCAACTGTGGCTGCCCTGCCCGGCAGAATTAACCGTTTAGAACAGGCCCTGCGTCAAATCTGCGACGAAGTGGACCGCCTGAAGCAAGAAGTAAAACAACTGGAAGATGAAAATGCCCGTCTGAGGCGGGAAGTGGCGGGTCTTTATATGGAAGACGGACAGGAAGGCAGCCTGCAGAATAAGCCTGGGGCGAAGAATCTATGGGATTTATATGATAAGGGATTTCACGTATGCAATCTGTACTTTGGCAAGGGCCGGGAGGGAGAATGTATTTTCTGCTACGCTCTGATGAATCGAGGGGAGCAGCGTGATGGAGCGTAAAGGGCCGGGTGTGCTCTATCTCTGCGCCACCCCCATCGGCAACCTGGAGGATATTACTTTACGGGCCTTGCGCATTCTGAAAGAAGCGGATTGCATCGCCGCGGAGGACACCCGTCATACCAGAAAGCTGTTAAGCCATTTTGATATCCACACCCCGCTGGTCAGCTACCATACCCATAGCGGCGTAAGCAAAGAAGAACACCTAATTAACCGCCTGCAGCAGGGGGAAACCATTGCCCTGGTTTCCGATGCCGGCATGCCGGGAATATCCGATCCGGGAGCGGATCTGGTGCGCCAGGTGCTGCAGCACGGCATGCAGGTGGTCCCCATCCCCGGCCCTTCCGCCGGCATAGCCGCACTGGTGGCCTCGGGATTGCCCAGCCATAAATTTGCCTTCGAAGGCTTCCTTTCCAACCAACGCAAAACCCGGCGCAAACAGCTCCAGGCACTGCAGCTGGAACAACGGACAATGGTATTTTACGAATCCCCCCACAGACTGGCAGATACCCTAAAGGATATGTTAGCGGAATTTGGTGACCGTCCCTGCACCGTGGCCAGAGAACTAACCAAGCTGCACGAGGAGTTTAAGCGGGGTACCCTCGGGGAATTGGTGCAACACTACAGCGACCACCATCCCAAGGGAGAAATCACCATCATCCTGGGGGGACTTCCCCCGGAGGCAGCCGCAGCCCAACAGCAGGAACAATGGGCGGATCTTTCGCTGGCAGAACACGTGGCAGCACTGGTAGAGCAGGGGTCCGACAGAAAAGAGGCCATCAAGCAAGTGGCGCAGCTCCGGGGGATACCAAAGCGAGAAGTCTACGCGGCAGTGCATGGGGAGGCTTAGGGGTATTGCTTTGGGGTCAGGCTATCAGCCATCAGCCGTCAGCTTTCAGCCGTCAGCCTTCAGCCGTCAGCCTTCAGCTTTTTGGTTGTGATAAGGTTCTCTGGAAAAGTGCGATTAATTAGTCTTTGTGTAAGTGAAACTTAAAAAGTTGAAACATAGGGAACTTGTATTTGACAAGTAATAAGCGATAGTCCAAAATTAGCTGATAGCTGATAGCTGATAGCTGATAGCTGATAGCTGATAGCTGATAGCTGATAGCTGATAGCTGATAGCTGATAGCTGATAGCCTGACCATAGTTTTACATAAAAACAAAAATGAGGAACTCTGCAGTCCCTCACTTTTATGTACATACTCCACTATACAACGTCCTGCTTTACACTTTCTCCCATGGCAGTGGCGCATTCGCGGCAAACCATTTTGCCTTTGTAATGCTGCACCTCCGAGGCATTGCCACAGAATACACAAGCGGGTTCGTATTTACGTAGAATGATTTTTTCATTGTCTACATAAATTTCCAGGGCGTCTTTTTCGTCTATGCCCAGTGTGCGGCGCAACTCGATGGGGATCACAACACGCCCCAGCTCGTCCACCTTACGAACAATACCTGTGGATTTCAATCCGCTTCCCCTCCCTAAATGACATTCGACAATATACCAGAATTTACTACAACTAATCATACCAGTGTTAACCGTTATAGTCAATATTTTACTTTTATTTTTTGTAATAATATGGTATAAAAAATACAGATTCAGGGAAAACTTGACATGGCATATTTTCTTGGTTAAAATCGAGATGGTAAAAGCGATAATGGGGATGAGTAAATCGGACGCACCCTTACAGCGAGCGGGAGATGGTGCAAGCCCGCAGGGAAAACCGGTTGAACATGGCCCCGGAGCTGCCGGTTCGAAAATTTTCAGTAGGGCCGGACGGTGAAGCACCGTTATTTGCTTATAAAGCGCTTTTTGCGCCACTGAGGCTGTATCTGCGAAGGTACGGTGAATCAGGGTGGTACCGCGGGTAAAATACCTCGCCCCTGCATGGGTGCGGGGTTTTTCTATTTACTTTTAAGAAATTCAGCGGAAGGGAAGGGAACAACCTTGCAAAAACCCAGTTTTTACATTACGACTCCCATTTATTATCCCAGTGACAACCTGCACATCGGGCACGCATACACCACCGTGGCAGCGGATGCCCTGGCCCGCTACAAGCGGCTCACCGGACATGATGTCTGGTTTCTCACCGGCTCCGACGAGCACGGACAAAAAATTGAACGGGCTGCCAAAGCCAAGAACCAAACTCCCAAGGAATATGCAGACCACATTGTGGAGGGCTTTAAAAGATTGTGGGAGCGTCTGGACGTTAGCTACAACGACTTTATCCGCACCACCGATGAGCGTCACCGCAAAGTGGTGCAGCAGTTCTTCCGGCAGCTCCATGAGCAGGGGGACATTTACAAATCCGAATACGAGGGCTGGTACTGCACGCCCTGCGAAACCTTTTTTACCGAATACCAGTTGGCGGAGGGCAAGTGCCCGGACTGCCGGCGGGATGTGGAGAAGGTGCGGGAGGAAAGCTACTTCTTCCGCCAGTCTAAATATGCCGAACGCTGGTTAAAGTTCGTTGAAGAAAACCCCCACTTCATTCAACCGGTTTCCCGCCGTAACGAGATGGTCAGCTTTGTTAAGCAAGGTTTGGAGGATTTGTGCGTTTCCAGAACCACTTTCGATTGGGGTATTCAAGTCCCCTTTGATCCCAAACACGTGGTTTATGTTTGGGTAGATGCCCTCACCAACTACATCTCGGCCTTGGGCTACGGTACGGAAGACCACAGCCTTTATCAAAAATTCTGGCCTGCCGACATCCATCTGGTGGGGAAAGACATCGTGCGCTTTCACACCATCATCTGGCCCATTATGCTGATGGCCCTGGAATTACCTCTGCCCAAAAAGGTCATCGGTCACGGCTGGCTGTTGCTGGACAGCGGCAAGATGTCAAAATCCAAAGGCAATGTGGTGGACCCCCACGTGCTGGCTGATAAATACGGCGTGGATGCAGTGCGGTATTTCCTGCTGCGGGCGATTACTTGCTGCCCTTCGGCTCCGACGGTCTTTATTCCGAAGAATCCCTGGTGAAACGCATCAACACCGACCTGGCCAACGACTACGGCAACCTACTGTCCCGCTCCGCCACCATGATGGAAAAATATCAGCAGGGTGTCCTCCAGACCCCCGGCGCACCCGAAGGCCCGGACGGGGAGTTGATAGACCTGGCATCCGGCACCCCCAGGCTGGTGGAGGAGTACATGGAGAAGAGCGAGATTTCCAACGCCCTGGCGGCCATCTGGCAAATGGTGGGCCGTGCCAACAAGTACCTGGAAGAAACCGCCCCCTGGACCCTGGCCAAAAACGGCCGGACCGAGCGGCTGAATACGGTTTTATATAACGTGGCGGAAGTCCTGCGTTTCGCCACCGTCATGGCCACGCCCTTCATGCCCAACCTGCCGGGCCGTGTCTGGCCGCAGCTTGGTATCGAAGACAAACCGGAACTGCACACATGGGAAAGCCTCCGCTGGGCCAAACTGCCCGCCGGCACCACCGTTAAGCGGGGCGAAGTGCTGTTCCCCAGAATTGATTTGAAATCGCTGGAGCAGGCATAACACCATGCCCCCGGGCTGTTTGTTCCTTTTCCACTTTGGCAAGGTAACGGTAACGAATCTACGGAGTCACGTCACGATCCCTGAGAGCGACTTGGCGCAGCACCGGAACGGTACTTAGCGAGCGGAGTGCGGAATTAGGGGGGCGCGCACAGGACGTGCGCGCCAGCCGAACCGGGCCACGGATGGCCCGTTGAGGCGACCCTAATTCCGCGCGTAGCGAGCTTTAGTACCGTCGGTGCGGAGCCTGGAGCGAACGGGATCGTGACGTGACTCCCACTAACCCTTCATATTTGCACCCTAAACAAACCCTACAAACTTAGAATACCACCATGACCCAGGAGGTCTATCATGCTAATCGATTCCCACGCCCATCTAGACAATGAGCGTTTCAAAGCAGACCAAGCACAAGTAATCGCCCGCTGCAGCGAGGAATTGACCGCCCTCATCAACGTGGGCTACGACCTGGCGTCCTCCCGGCGGTCCATCGAACTGGCAGAAAAACACCCCTTCATCTATGCAGCCGTCGGGGTCCACCCCCACGATGCCAAGGGCGCGCCGGAGGACTATTTGCAGCAGCTGAGAGAACTGGTTGCCCATCCCAAGGTGGTGGCCATCGGGGAAATCGGCCTGGACTACTACTACGACCTGTCACCCAGAGACGTTCAACAAAAAGTATTCCGGCAGCAGCTGCGGCTGGCCAAGGAACTGGAAATTCCCTTTGTCATCCACAACCGGGACGCCCATGGGGATATCCTGCAGGTACTGCGGGAAGAGGCCCCCTACCCGGCCCCGGGGGTTATGCACTGTTTCTCCGCCAGTTGGGAAGTGGCCCAGGAATGCATGAAACTGGGACTGTACATCTCCCTGGCCGGTCCGGTCACCTTTGCCAATGCCGGGAAGCTAAAAGATATCGCGGTCAAAGTTCCCCTGAACCGCCTGCTGGTGGAAACCGACTGTCCTTACCTAACACCTGCACCCCACCGGGGCAAGCGCAACGAACCGGCCTATGTGCGCCACGTAGTGGAACACATTGCCCGGTTGCGGGGGATGTCCCCCCGGGAACTGGCGGAGATTACCGCCGCTAACACCATCAACCTCTTTAACTTACCCAATTCAAGCGGGGACGGTTCTTGACTTGAATTCCAAATTTTTCAATTCAAGTTGAGAACCGTCCCCAACTTGAATTGAGTGAAATGAGGGAGCCTTTTGGAGAAGGAAAAAGGATTGGTTTTGGTCTTAACGGGAAACGGCAAGGGGAAAACCACTGCTGCACTGGGATTGGCCCTGCGGTCTTGGGGGCATGACAGAAATGTCCTGATGCTGCAGTTTATCAAGAGCCGGCAGTGCGGGGAGCACTTGGCGGCGGAGCGCATGCGGCCGGGGTTTGAAATCCGGCCCCTGGGGCTGGGCTTTATAAACTTTAACAACCCGGAAGATGTGGCCCGGCAGCGGCAGGCCGCCTGGGATGCCCTGCGGCAGGTGGAGGATGTCATGCAGTCCGGACAATACCAACTGCTGATTTTGGATGAAATCCTGTATGCCCTCAAATACAGGCTGGTTGAACTGCCGACTGTACTGACACTGATTGACCATAAACCCGCTGCCCTGCATCTGGTGCTCACCGGCCGGGACGCCCCCCCGGAAATCATTGAACGGGCAGACCTGGTTACGGAAATGAAGGAAATTAAACACCCCTACCAACAGGGAATCCCTGCCCGGAAGGGGATAGAATATTAAGGCTTAGAGGCTTGGGGTAATGCTCTGGGGCCAGGCCGTAAGCCATATGAGCCTAAAGGAATACCCCTAAGATTGCAAAGAGGCGGCATCTGCACCGGCAGGCACCGCCTTTTCTTATTGGGTAATAAAATAAGTTAACAAGTTTAGTGCCAGGCACCTACCTAGATTCCCACTTGACCGAGAGTGACGTCGTCAATCAGGGCAGCGCAGGTATTCCAAGGTTGCGGAGTAAAGACAAAACTTACAACCGCAGAGGCGGTTCCCGGCGGGGCAGGGGTTCCGTTAACACGAAACTGCCGGTAGGTATCAGTCAGCTGCTGGGCTGTAATGGTTTGCTGCACCGTACCAGTGGGATTGCCGGCGGCATCCAGGAACTGAACCTGCGCCAGCAGGGTAAAGTCACAGGGACCCCCGAGAATCGCAATGGAGCGGGCCCAGAAGGTCAATTCATAAGCAGTGCCGGGCAGTACATCCGGTACAAGGCGGAACATGGTGGCGGGTAGGGTGGGGCAGCAGCCCAATGCCGCAGCCTGGCCGGTGCGACCGTTGGGGTTGGGGCAGACGTTTTCGCACTGCCACTGAGCCGGGCAGTTGCCGATCCAATCTGCAAAGACTTCGTCCTGAATACCCAGGGTGGCGGTGGGCTCGCAGCCTTCGGGGAAGATGGAAACAAACAACTGGGCATGTTCAACAATTTTCAATGTAAAGGAGACATCCACCACCTGTTGAATTCTGGTGGGCCGGGGCAAATCGAAGCTGACGTTCACATCAACATTGCGAAAAGCAAATTCCACGTTCTGGGGTTCCAATACGATCAGCGGAGGCGAAAGCTTGATGGCTTTGGTAAAATCAATATCCTCACTCATGTGACGGACATTATCATCCTTATCTACATAAAAAATTTGTTTGTGGATGGTGCCATGGATATTGATCTTGCGAATTTCCCGGGGTTGATTCTCACATTCGGGGTCGCCGAAGTGCACCGTGGCCTTGGGACTGTTGCAAACCCCCTCCTTGCTGGGGGCGGTGTACACCGGGTCAGCTTCCAAATCCCGAACCACCACATCGATATGATCCACTTTTTTTGCGGCTTCAGGCGGGCAAGTGACATTATCAACGGTAACGGAGCCAACCACTTCACCCACTACCACCGGCAGTTTGACCAGTTGGCAGACAGTGCCGTTAGGCATAATCCAATACCTCCTCATCTGTTCATTGGGTCAGGCTCGGCGGGCAAGCATGACCGGGTGGTATATTATATTCGTATATCCTTAAAATAAGGCATGTCCCTTCAAAAATAAGCAATAGGTTTAACCACATTCCCTTTCTCCCAAAAAAACAGGCATGTTTTACCTGCAACCCGCATATATTTGGTGGTAGGTTGTTTACATTTTTTGGGAGGGGGGAACTACCATCGATATACGGTTTTCTATGTTATGGCAGGATAAGGCATGTCGGCTCCTCTTAGGGGTATTTTTATGTTTTGCGGGTTTGCTTTTTTGCTGCTTTGTTTGGGGCAAGCACCTGGTAATCTCTGTGGACGGACAGGAAATCCCGGTTATTCAGTTCCGGGGTACGGTGGCTGACGCGCTGGGCAAGGCCGGGATATCTTTAAGAGAAGCCGATATTGTGGAGCCTTCCCTGAGTTCCCGGGTGGCAGATGTCCAAAGGATTCAAATTATCCGGGTGACGAAGGAGGAAATTACCGAGCCGCAATTGATTCAATACGGGGTGGAGAAGAAGCCGGACCGCAGGCTGGCACCCGGCCGGCAAAAGGTTCTCCGCTACGGCAGCTACGGGTTAAGTCGGAATTATATCCAGATAACCTACGAAAATGGCAAGGAAGCAAAACGGCAGACCCTGCGCAAAGAGGTGGTTCGCAAACCCCAGCCCATGCTGGTGGCCTATGGCCCCGAATACAGGGTATCCCGCAGCAGCCAGCGCACCATCATGGGAGGGGCGGTACGGAGCACCTTTAAACCTGAGAAAGGCAAGGTGATGACCGCAGTGAGCACGGCCTATACCCATACCGGCTACCGAACGGCCACCGGTGTGAAGCCCTATAAGGGTGTGGTATCCGTGGACCCCCGGGTCATCCCCCTGGGCACAAAGCTTTATGTCGAAAATTACGGCTATGCGGTTGCTGCGGATACAGGCGGCGACATAAAAGGGAACCGTATCGACGTTTTTTTTGAAACCTATAAAGAGGCGATAAGCTGGGGCAGACGCACGGTTAAGGTTCAAATCGTGGAATAAGCCTAAAAAGATACTCCTTTATAAAGATGTAATTCCTGCCGCACCCTGTTGGAGCAGGCAGGAATTTGTATGAATATTTGGGAAGGTTTGCCATGCTCTCTGGGGAATATGGGTAATAGGAAATGTGGGGTTGCGTCATCGGCAATGCATTAGGACTCTTAACCGGTGCAAAAGTGCCGATGAAGGCTGACGGCTGACAGCAGGACCCATAAGAAATACCCATAACCCTGGAGGAGGTTTTACTATGGATTGGTGTCCGGTGGAATGGCCAAATCGCTCCCAATCAGGCATGACGGCAAAAATGCAAGCTAAACAGTCCGGCAAAAAAGCAACCAAGGCCGGCCTTGTCGGGCTTTTAATTTTATTCCTCATGGCAGCGGGAGTGCTGGGCTATGCTTTGTTATCTGAAAAAATTGTTTTGCCGGCAGTCCTAGTCCGTGCAGAGGCTTTTGCCAAGGAAGTTCTTTCCGGTGAAATCCCCGTTACGGTAACGGCAGACGGGAAGACCCAGGTTGTCAGAACAAAGGCAAAAAATGTTCAGGAACTGTTGAACGAGCGGGGAATCACTGTAAAACCCGCAGATGAAGTGCAGCCGGCCTTAACAGCTTTGTTGAAAAAAGACATGGCCGTCAAGGTTACCCGGGTGGAGGTTAAGACCGTCACCAAACAAATTTCCCTGCCCTTTATTACCGAGCGGATTCCCCACCCCGAAATGCCCCGGGGCTTCAACAGGCAGGTAAAAAAGGGAAAGCCGGGATTGCAGAAGGAAACCTGGCAAATTCGTTACGAAGACGGTAAAGAGGTTTCACGGGTCTGTGTGGCCCGGGAAGTCCTAAGGGAACCTGTGAACAGCCTGGTGCAGTACGGCACCCTTAGCGCCATCAGCCGGGGCGGGCAGCCGTTACGCTTCTCCCGGGCCTTGGACATGCTGGCCACGGGTTATACCTATACCGGGTTTAATACCGCTTCCGGTACGGCACCGGCACCGGGGGTGGCGGCTGTAGATCCCGGAGTGATTCCCCTGGGCACCCGGTTGTATATTGACAATTACGGAAAAGCCACGGCCTTGGACACCGGCGGAGATATTAAAGGAAACCGCATTGATTTGTTTTACGAGACCAGGAACGAAGCCATTCAGTGGGGGGTAAGAAAAACAAAGGTCTATGTGCTGGAGTAGGAATATCCTGTATCTTAATAAAAAAACTACCGGCAAATTTTATAAAAGTTGAAATAGAACTTGTAATTCACCTAAAATGAGGTAGTATAGTATATATAACTGCATAGGGCACAGGGGAGCGCAAGCTGAGAAAGGTTAAGACCTGACCCTCAATACCTGATCTGGGTAATACCAGCGAAGGGAGTGAATCACGTTTTAAATTCGGTGTGCTTTCCTATTGTGTTTGGGAGAGCACACCTTTTGTCTTTTTAGCCGGAATTTTTGAGAGGAGAGCTGCCATGAAGAATGTGTTAACCATTGCCGGTTCCGATTCCTGCGGCGGTGCCGGTATACAGGCGGATATCAAGGCCTTCAGTGCCCTGGGGACCTATGGCATGAGTGCCATCACCGCAGTCACCGCCCAAAATACCACCGGGGTGTTTCGGGTGCAGGAACTGGATGCGGAGATGGTGGCCGCCCAGATCGACTGTATATTTGAAGACATCGGGGTGCATGCCGTAAAAATCGGCATGGTATCCAGCAGCCAGATCATTGAGACCATCGGACGCTGTCTGGTACAGAACCGGGCACAGAACATTGTTGTGGACCCGGTGATGATCTCCAAAAGCAAGTACAAATTGCTGCGGCCCGAAGCCTGCGGGGCTTTGATGAAAGTCTTGCTGCCCCTGGCAGATGTGGTGACACCCAACATCCCGGAGGCGGAAGAACTTATTAAAGGAACCATTGGCACCGTGGAAGACATGAAACAGGCTGCCCGGGAAATTTACGCACTGGGTCCCAAAAATGTCGTTGTCAAAGGGGGGCACCTGGCGGGGGAAGCGGTGGATGTTCTGTATGACGGCAACCGCATGGCATTATTTGAGGCACCCAGGATCGCCACCCAAAATACCCATGGCACCGGGTGCACCTTTTCTGCCGCCATTGCTGCCTGGTTAGCCCGGGGCTATGCTGTAACAGAGGCCGTTGGCGCCGCCAAGCAGTATATCGGCACAGCCATCGCCCATTCCCTGACACTGGGCCGGGGGGTGGGCCCCACCCATCATTTTTACGAGCTGTACCGCAGGGCAGGGTTAATGGAGCAATAAATCCGGGAGAACCGGCAGGGAGGTGTATCCTTTGAAGATATTGTTTAACGGCAAGGAAATTTTGGCGGAGGACGGTATGACCATTGCCGGTCTGCTGGAGCAGCGGCAATTGAAACCGGAAACCGTGATTGTTGAACTAAATTTCCAGTTGGTAAAAAAAGAAAAGTGGTCTGACACCCCGTTAAAAGAAAACGACAGTATTGAAGTATTACGGTTTGTGGGAGGAGGATAAATCTATGCAAGATCTTTTTCATATCGGAGGCAAAGAACTAACCAGCCGTCTGTTGCTGGGCACGGGGAAATACGCTTCCAATCAAATGATTCCCCAAATTATGGAGGCCTCGGGTTCACAGGTGGTTACCGTGGCCATGCGGCGGGTGGACACGGATTTTGAGGAAGAGAACATCTTAAATCACATCCCCGGCAATTGCGTATTAATGCCCAACACCTCCGGGGCCAGAAATGCCCAAGAAGCCATACGCATCGCCCGTTTGGCCCGGGCCGCCGGTTGTGGGGACTGGGTTAAAATCGAAGTGATTTCCGACAACCGGTACCTGCTGCCGGACAATTATGAAACCATCAAGGCCACGGAGGTGCTGGCCGCCGAGGGATTTCAGGTGTTCCCCTACATGAGCCCGGATTTAATGGTGGCCAAAGAGCTGGTCAAGGTGGGCGCCGCCGCGGTGATGCCCCTGGGAGCGCCCATTGGCAGCAACCGGGGCCTTAAAACAAAGGAACTGGTGCGGATCTTGATTGAGGAGATTCCCCTGCCCATTATTGTAGACGCGGGGATCGGCAGGCCCTCCGAGGCGGCGGAGGCCATGGAGATGGGGGCGGCGGCGATCCTTGTCAACACCGCCGTGGCCACCGCCCGGGACCCGGTTATCATGGCCAGGGCTTTCGGCATGGCGGTGGAGGCCGGGCGGGCAGCTTTTCTGGCAGGCCCGGGGGCGGCCCGGCAATACGCCAGCGCCTCCTCGCCGCTGACAGGATTTTTAAGAGAGGACTAAGGGGTGGGAGTGTGAGTTTTTATCAGGAAACCCTGGGCTACAAGGAATTTGATTATGCACAATTTTTTAACCGTGTAACCCGTGAAGATATTGGCAGGATTCTTTACCAAAACCGGTTGTCGGAGTTGGACTACCTGGCCCTGCTGTCGCCGGCTGCCGAAGAGTGTTTGGAAGAAATGGCCCAGCGGGCCCACCGACTGACGGTGCAGCATTTCGGGCGGGTCATCCTCCTTTATACGCCCATGTACCTGGCCAATTATTGCGTCAATCAATGCGTATACTGCGGCTTCGGCCGACAGAACCCCATCGAGCGGCAAAAGCTGACCCTGGAAGAAGTGGCGGCCGAGGCAAAAATGATTGCCGCCACCGGACTCAAACACATCCTCATCCTCACCGGAGAATCCCGGCAGCACGCCCCGGTATCCTACATTCGGGATTGTGTAAAGGTGTTGAAGCAATATTTTACCTCCATCAGCATCGAAATTTATCCCCTGGCGGAAGGGGAATACAAAGAACTCATTGCGGCCGGCGTGGACGGGTTGACCCTCTACCAGGAGGTCTATGATGAGGAAGTTTATGGTCAGCTGCACCTGGCCGGGCCCAAGCGGGACTATCGCTGGCGTTTGGAGGGTCCCGAGCGGGCTTGCCGGGCCGGCATCAGAACCGTCAATGTGGGTGCCCTGCTGGGCCTCCATAACTGGCGTTCCGAGGCTTTTTTCAGCGGTCTGCATGCCAATTACCTGCAAAACCGTTACACCGACGTTGAGGTCAGCATATCGCCGCCCCGCATGCGGCCCCACGCCGGGGGATTTCCGCCCCGGGTGGTGATCCGTGATAAAAACCTGGTGCAGTACATCCTGGCCTTTCGTTTATTTATGCCCAGGGGGGGCATTACCCTCTCCACCCGGGAGTCCGCCCTTTTGCGGGACCGGCTGCTGAAGCTGGGGATTACCAAAATGTCCGCCGGCTCCTGCACGGCGGTGGGGGGGCGCATTCTGGGGGAAGAACCCACGGGCCAGTTTGATATCTCCGATGACCGGGATGTCAGGGCCATGGCCCACATGCTCTACAGCCAGGGCTACCAGCCGGTTTTCAAAGACTGGCAGACATTGGAATGAGGGATTTGCCATGAATGAATTTGAACAGGCACTGCAAAAAACCCTGGGTGCCGCTGCCCTGGCGAAAATCAGTCAGATCCGGGTGGGGATTGCCGGCGCCGGGGGGTTGGGCTCCAACTGTGCCCAGTTCCTGGCCCGCTGCGGTTTCCGGCATTTTAAAATTGTCGACTTTGACCGGGTGGAACACAGCAACCTAAACCGGCAGTTTTTCTTTCTCCACCAGGTGGGACAAGTGAAGGTGGAGGCCCTTAAAACAAACCTTTTGCAAATCAACCCTAGTATCAAGGTAGATACCCTTGAATTAAAAATTGAACCGGCAAATATCGGCAGCCTGTTTGAGGAATGCCAGGCGGTTGTGGAGGCCCTGGATGGGCCCCGGTACAAAAGTTTGCTGGTGGAGTCTTATCTTCTGTCCGGTAAACTTTTGGTGGCTGCCTCCGGCTTGGCGGGCTGGGGAAACACCGACGCCATTAAAATCCGCCAGGTAAAGGAGAATTTTTACCTGGTGGGGGATCGGGTCTCCGAAGTACAGCCC
>JAMCWI010000179.1:23911-24441 GCA_023481335.1 Bacillota bacterium
CGGACCAAGAAAGATGTCTGCGACCCGGTGGGGTTGGAATACCTGGAGTATGTAGTAAAAAATGTGAGTTTGCCCTTTGTGGCCATCGGCGGCATTAAGGAACACAACATCCGGCAGGTAACCGCCATTAAAATCCGCCAGGTAAAGGAGAATTTTTACCTGGTGGGGGATCGGGTCTCCGAAGTACAGCCCCATTGCCCGGCGATGGCCCCGGGGGTGGTCATCACAGCGGCCAAGCAGGCGGATGTGGTACTCAGTTATTTCTTAGGAACGGCAGGTGAAATAATTGATCGTTAAGAGGGGTTTGGCGGAATTTTTAAAGACGGGGATTTACGGCATTACGGCGGAAGAATATTCCCGGGGCCGGGATAATATCCAGGTGGTGCGGGAGATGATCGATGCCGGCATCAAAATTATCCAATACCGCGAAAAGGAAAAAAAGGCCCGGCAACAATATGAGGAGTGCCTGGTGGAGAAAGAAAAACTGCCGGTTTAGGTTGCTGTGTTCCACCCGGTCAAAGTCGACAATT
>JAMCWI010000144.1 GCA_023481335.1 Bacillota bacterium
TTTTTTTGGCTGTTGGCTGTTGGCGATTGGCTTTTGGTGGTTGACGGCAGTCTTTAGGCTTTTTGATGGTTATTTATTGGCTTTTAACTTATAGCCTACGGCCTAGGGCTTAAGGCCAATGGGCCAGTGCCAACGGCCAGGGGATCGTACATTATGAAGACTTATTATTAAACTTTTAAAGGAGGTGCGTAAGAATGGCTGTTTGGAAATGCCAAAAGTGTGGGGCCACCAAAGAAGGACGCTGCCGTCCTCAGAAGTGTGTTTGCGGCGGCACCAAGGAAGATTTCGCAAAGGATGAAGCGAAATAGCAGTTAGACTTATGGGTCATGCAAAGGGTCCTGTTGTTGGACTTTTGGGTAATTCTTAAGGGTCCTGTTGTTAGACTTTTGGGTAATTCTATGGGGTCCTGTTGTTAGTAATGGGAGTTTTTCTGCCTTCATCACTAACAACAGGACCCAAAAGGAATACCCCCTAGTCTAACAACAAGACCCCATAGAAATACCCTTTAGTCTAACAACAGGACCCTTAAGCATAACCCCAAAGTCTAATTCATTTCCTCCGCACTTTCATTCACCATATTGGCTACCAATCGAAGGGTTGCCACGGTATTTGTGAGCAAAATCTCATAAAGCATGATGGGCAAGACATCCTGGATGGTAGCGCCCACTTCGCCGGATTGAACCTTCTTAGCAACGATATCGCCGGCCCGGTTGAGGCTGTGATTGACCAGCGTGATAATTTCATCCTGGTGTTCCTGAACAAATTTGTCAACATCTACGGCCATTTAAAACACATCCTTTTTAAACATTTTCTGTTTATTATACCCCCGGTAGAAGGGGTTTCCAATAAAAACATTTTTTGTTTTTATTGTAAATCCATATTGACCGGTTTGTGATATAATATACAATATGATTATGGACGAGCTCACTACAAAACTCAGGAGGGATAGTTGTGAAATTATTAATCATGGGACCCCCCGGTGCCGGTAAAGGCACCCAGGCTGAAGTACTGGTTAAAGAATTAAACATTACCCACATTTCCACCGGAGATATGTTCCGCGCTGCCATCAAGGAAGGCACCGAAATGGGTAAAAAGGCCAAAGACTATATGGATAAAGGCGCCCTGGTTCCCGATGAAGTGGTTATCGGCATGGTAAAAGACCGCCTCTCCCAGCCCGACTGCAAGGAAGGCTTCCTGTTAGACGGTTTCCCCCGCACAGTTGAGCAGGCTTCTGCACTGGATGCCACCCTGCAGGAAATGGGCATCCAACTGGACGGCGTTGTCAATATTGAAGTTCCCCTGGAAAAATTAATGGCCCGCCTAACCGGCCGCCGTGTATGCAAAGGCTGTGGTGCTTCCTACCACGTCATTTTCAACCCGCCCCAGGCAGAAGGCAAATGCAACAGCTGCCCCGGCGAACTGTATCAGCGTACCGATGACAATGAAGAATCCGTGGGCACCCGCCTGAACGCTTACATTGAAAAAACCAAGCCCCTCATCGACTACTACGAAGCCAAAGGGATCTTAAAGAACATCGACGGTGACCAGGATATCAACAAGGTTCTGTCCGACATCCTGGCAGCTTTAAAGTAATACAAAAAAACTCTCGCTCTCAAGCGGGAGTTTTTTTACTGTCAAAGGAACCGTCCCCGTGACAGGCCTGTGACATCCTATGTGTCGGCACATTGTACACAATATTATTTTCGAAAAATCTTATTTTTAAAAATAAGAGTGAAGGAATTTATCTTGAGTTGTGGAATATTCTTTTCGTAGAAATTTTTAATCAACTTTGGTTGTTACAGTTGGCGGGAGGTGGTCAATAGACTGACAGGTATCATTAGAGGAGACAGATGTGTGCCAGTTAAAAACAAAGAGGAGGATTGAAATGAAAAAGTTTCGTTTCGCTGCCATCTTGGCAGCAATGGTTATGCTGGTCGCCCTGGTTGCCGGTTGCGGCGGCGGTGCAAAGGAAGAGAAAAAAGCTGCTGATGCTGCTGAAATCGTAATCGGCGGCAACTTTGAATTAAGCGGCAACGTGGCAACTTTTGGTACTGCTGCTGCCAACGGTGCGCAATTGTACTTTGATGAAGTAAACGCTGCCGGCGGTGTACTCAACAAGCAAATCAAGTTTGTCAGCCTGGACAACAAATCCGATGCCACAGAGGCTGCCAACGTAGCCACCCGTATGATTACCCAGGATAAAGTTGTTGCCATTCTAGGTGCCACCACCTCCGGTGACACCCTTGGTTTCATCCAAGTGGCTGCCGATAATAAAATCCCCGTGGTAACCAGTTCCGCCACCAACCCGGATGTTACCGTGGACCCCAACACCAAACAGGTTCGTGAATATGTGTTCCGTGCCTGCTTTATCGACCCCTTCCAGGGCACTGTTATGGCCAACTTTGCTTTAAAAGATCTGCAAGCCAAGACCGCTGTCATCTATGTTGACAACAACTCCCCCTATTCCAAGGGCTTGGCTCAGTTCTTCAAGGAATCCTTCACCAAGCAGGGCGGCCAAATCGTGGGTGAAGAAGCCTTTGTTCCCGAAGATCAGGACTTCAAAGCCACCCTCACCAAAATCAAAGGCATGAACCCCGATGTAGTATACTGCCCCGGTTACTATGAGCAAGTTGGTAAAATCGTCAAGCAGGCCCGCGAAGTGGGCATCACCGTTCCCTTCCTGGGCGGCGACGGCTGGGATTCCCCCAAACTGCCTGAGATTGCCGGACCGGCTGCTCTTAACAACACCTTCTTCAGCAACCACTATTCCTCCGAGCAGGATGATCCTAACGTAAAAGCTTTCGTAGAAAAGTACAAGGCGAAGTTCGGCCAAGTTCCCGACTCCATGGCTGCTCTCGGTTATGACGCTGCCATACTGGTAGTTGACGCTATCAAACGTTCCGGCGACGGTTCCCCTGAGAAAATTAAGGATGCTTTAAAAGCCACCAAGGATGTGCAGGCCGTAACCGGCAAGCTGTCCTTCGACGAAAACCACAACCCTGTGAAGGGTGCCGCTATCCTGGAAATGAAAGACGGCAAGCAAGTTTATAAAACCTACGTAAATCCCTAAAACCAGTTCCATGATAATCAAAGGGTGAGGGGGTAAACCCCCTCACTTTTCAAAACAACGAATAGGGGTGGCCTCTTTGGAAGTCTTTTTACAACAATTGATCAACGGTATATCCCTAGGTAGCATTTATGCCCTGATCGCCCTTGGCTATACCATGGTTTACGGTATTGTGCAGTTAATTAACTTTGCCCATGGCGATGTCTATATGGTGGGTGCCTACCTGGGTTTTTTTGCCACAGCCATCCTTGGTTGGTCTTTTTTACCTGCACTGTTGATGTCCATGGTTGTTTGTGCCATCCTTGGTATGGTGATCGAAAAACTGGCCTACACACCATTGCGCAACGCCCCGAGAATTGCGGCGTTGATTACCGCCATTGGTGTTTCGCTGTTCCTGGAATATGGCATGATGCTGCTGGTTTCGCCGCAGGTGCGGACCTTTCCCCAAGTATTGACTGAGGTACAGTACAAATTCTTTGGTGTGGTCATTACCAACCGCCAGGTAATCATCTTGGTTGTTACCGTAGCCCTCATGCTGCTGCTGCAGTATATCGTTCATAAAACGATGATCGGCAAAGCCATGCGTGCCGTTTCCCACGACAAGCAGGCTGCCCAATTAATGGGTATCAATGTAAACAACACCATTTCGGCCACCTTTGCCATTGGTTCCGCCCTGGCGGCTGCCGCCGGTGTTCTGGTTGGTATCTATTACAACGCCATCAACCCCTTAATGGGCATTATGCCCGGCTTAAAAGCCTTCGTAGCTGCTGTACTCGGCGGCATTGGCATCATCCCCGGCGCGATGACCGGCGGATTCCTACTGGGGATCGTAGAGGCTATGGTGAGCGGTTATGGGAAATCCCTATATCGTGACCCGGTAGCCTTTGTTATCCTCATCATCATTCTGATTGTGAAGCCCACCGGATTGTTTGGCAAGAACGTCCGGGAGAAAGTGTAGGTGATGTCAATGTTCGAGCGCAAGATTAAGAAACAAATCGGTATTTTGCTGATTCTGGCGGCTTTCTGGGGCGTTATTGATTTTATGATCAAAGGCGGTATCATAAACCCTTACTACGAACTAAACCTGATCCTGATCGGGATTAACATCATCCTGGCGGTCAGCCTTAACCTGATTAACGGTTTTAACGGTCAGTTCTCCATTGGTCATGCCGGTTTTATGGCGGTGGGAGCCTATGGGGCGGCCATGATTACCCTGAAAGCGCACCTGCCCTTTGCCATCGCCCTTTTGTTTGGTGCATTGCTGGCGGGAATTTGCGGCATTCTGGTGGGACTGCCCACCCTGCGTCTGCGCGGCGACTATCTGGCCATTGCCACCCTTGGCTTTGGCGAAATTATCCGGGGTCTCATTGTAAATATCGATTATATCGGTGGTGCCTATGGCCTTTCCGGCATCCCCAAATTAGCGAATTGGACTTGGATTTTCTGGTTAACAGTTCTGACCGTACTGGTCATTTCGAACTTTGTTAACTCAACCCACGGTAGGGCAACCATATCCATAAGAGAAAATGAAATTGCCGCCGAGGCCATGGGCATTAATACGACGAAGTACAAGGTAATGGCCTTTACCATTGGTTCGCTGTTTGCCGGTCTGGCCGGTGGTTTACACGCCCATTACTTTTATACCATTCAGCCCAACACCTTTAACTTTTTAAAATCCTTTGACATTCTGGTCATGGTGGTTCTGGGAGGACAGGGCAGCATTACCGGTTCCATAATCGCGGCCATCGCACTGACAATCCTTTCTGCCTCACTGCAAAAACTGGCGGCCCTGCGCTTGGTCATTTACGCTTTATTGCTCATTGTGGTGATGCTGTTCAGACCTCAAGGGTTGATGGGTACCAAAGAATTCAGTTTCAGTATGTTTAGCAAAAAATCGAAAGATAAGGAGGGAAAACAGCATGGCACTGCTATCGGTCAATGACCTGTCCATATCTTTCGGGGGTTTAAAAGCTGTTTCGGATTTTAATTTAAAATTGCAGAAAAATGATCTTGCCGGTCTGATCGGACCCAACGGGGCCGGTAAAACAACTGTGTTCAATATGTTAACCGGTGTATATTTGCCCAGCGCCGGGGACATTCAATTGGACGGCAAAAGCCTGGTGGGGTTGAAACCATATCAAATTAACCACAGGGGCGTGGCCAGAACCTTCCAAAACATTCGTTTATTCAGTGACTTAACCGTCATTGACAATTTGAAAATCGCCTACCACAGCCACGCTAAATACGGACTGTTCGGAGCCATTTGCCGTTTGCCCGGATTCTATAGCGGGGAAAAGGAAATGCACGAAAAATCCATGGAACTTCTGAAAATTTTTAAACTGGATCATAAGTATGGCGAACTGGCCAAAAACCTTCCCTATGGTGAGCAGAGGCGGCTGGAAATCGCCAGGGCTATGGCCACCCAACCCCGGCTGCTCTTGTTGGATGAACCTGCTGCGGGCATGAACCCCCAGGAAACCCATGAACTGATGGGGCTGATCCGTTGGATACGGGAAGAATTTGACCTGACCATTCTCTTAATTGAGCACGACATGTCGCTGGTGATGGGGGTTTGTGAGAACATTTTTGTTCTGGATTACGGTCAAATTATCGCTGTGGGAACTCCGGATGAAATTCGAAACAACCGCAGGGTAATCGAAGCTTATCTGGGAGAGGAGGCCTCCTAAATGCTAAAAGTAGAAGACGTTCATGTTTATTACGGTGCAATACATGCCATTAAGGGCATTTCTCTGGAGGTTCCCCAGGGGCAAATTGTTACACTGATCGGTGCCAACGGTGCAGGTAAAACGTCTGCCCTGAATACCATCTGCGGTTTAATCAAGCCCAAAAGCGGGCGCATTTTCTTTGAAGGAAAAGATATTACCGGCGTGCCTACCCAGGAGATTGTTAAGTTGGGGCTAACCCAGGTACCGGAAGGGCGCAGGATTTTTGCCAACATGCCAATCTATGAAAATTTGGAACTGGGTGCCTTCTTAAATAAAAATAAAAAAGAAGTAGCCCAAGACATGGAGAAAGTTTACACCCGTTTTCCGAGATTGCGGGAAAGAAAAAACCAACTGGCCGGCAGCTTGTCCGGCGGTGAACAGCAAATGTTGGCCATGGGGCGGGCCCTCATGTCCAAACCCCGGTTGCTGCTGCTGGATGAACCCTCCATGGGTTTGTCTCCGATCCTGGTTAAAGAGATCTTTTCCATTATTAAAGAATTAAACGAGCAGGGAACCACCATTCTCCTGGTGGAGCAAAACGCCAAGATGTCCCTGTCCATCGCCCATAAGGGATATGTGGTTGAAACAGGACGCATCGTGCTGGCCGGGGATGCCAAAGAACTTCTGGAGTCGCCGGAAGTTAAAAAAGCATACCTGGGTGGCTAGGAGAAACATCCTGCCGGAGCAGCTTGTGTCAATTAGTTGTACACGAATTGACAACTGTTCATGAAAAAATTCAAAAAAAGCAGGATTTTTTAAGATCAACGTGGAATTCAGAATGAGCTGAGCCAAATAAATAACCTGGATGTGATGGCTATGGGGAGGTATCATAAATTCTACCCCGGGGCCAATGATTTGCACAGCCTACCTGTCCAGGAAGTTGATGAGTCGGTTTCCGTAAGAGAAGGACAGAGGTTACTGCAATCGGGCCTTTTGGGTGGTTTACTGTTGCATATAAACGAACAATATAAGGTTGTGTTATCCTCTGACTTAACATATGCTAATGAGGGCGATCCTTTAAGCACTGTTGCCCGGAGACCGGCTTTGTTTATTCCGGAGCATATGTCTTTAGCTGAATTGTTTAAGCAATGGATGAAAATTCCGTTTGCGGTACCGGTCATCCGGAATGCTTCCAGTGAACCTGCCGGCATTCTCGATTCTTTACATGTTGCCTGGGCACTGTATGCTGAGTTGGTTAAGGTCAGGAGTTATTTTGAGTCTGTCCTATGCAATGTCAATGAAAGTGTTTGCGCCATCGATAAACAGCACCGGGTGGTGGTTTGGAATCCCAAGGCAGAGGAACTTTACGAAGTAAAGGCAGAACAGATCCTTGACGCACGCATCGAGGACTTCTTCTCCAATCTGCGGGTCAGCAACTGCATGCACGAAAAGAAAGAGTTAAAGGGACATTACCACCAACCTTGCGAAGGAACCCACGTCCTGATAAATTCGGCGCCGGTTCTGGCAGAGGATAAGGTGATTGGCGGCCTGTCGGTGGAGAAAGATATTACCGAACTGGTTCAATTGAATCATGAGTTAACGAAAGCCAGTTCCCAGGTAAAATTACTGGAGCAGGAAATTCGCAAAATATCCGGTCAGGATTGTGCCTTTCGCAAGCTGATCGGGCGCAGCCAGACCATGCAAAATTTGATCGCTTTCGGCAAGAAAATCAGTACCACCGATGCAACGGTTTTATTGCGGGGGGAGAGCGGCACCGGCAAAGAATTGCTGGCCAGGGCCATTCACCAGAACAGTTCCCGCCACATGAATCCTTTTATCGTAGTCAACTGCGGTGCTATTCCCAACAACCTGTTCGAGAGCGAACTCTTCGGTTATGAAGGTGGGGCCTTCACCGGGGCGGATCGCAAAGGCAAACCGGGGATGTTTGAATTGGCCAACGGCGGCACCCTTTTCCTGGATGAAGTGGGCGAAATACCCGTGGAAATGCAGGCCAAGCTGCTGCGGGTTCTGCAAGAGGGGGCCTTTTACCGGGTCGGCGGTTCCGAGCCTGTGCAGGTCAACGTAAGGGTGCTGGCCGCAACCCACCGGGATCTGGAGTCCATGATTCATCGTCGGCAATTCAGAGAAGATCTGTATTACCGGTTGAATGTGGTGTCTCTGGAAATCCCGCCCCTGCGGGAGCGGCGTGAAGATATACCGGAGTTGGTTCACCTGTTTTTACAGGAATTCTGCCAGAAATACGATAAAACCATTAAAAAAGTAGAGCCGGCGGTCATGACTTCCTTTTTAGATTACACCTGGCCCGGCAATGTGCGAGAATTAAAAAATGCCGTGGAAAGGCTGGCCGTCCTCACCGACGGAGATGTTATCGACGAACAGTCCCTGCCGGAAAACCTGCGAAGAAACACCTATATTTCATTGGTGACAAGTCCTGTTTCCCAAGGTAAACTTATGAATGTGGCCGTGGAGGCAGAAAAGCAGTTAATACTGAAAACGCTGCAGCAAGTGAGGGGGAACCGGTCCGAAGCCGCCAGGGTTTTGGGCATTCCCAGAAGCACACTCTATTACAAGCTAAGACAACTTGGTATTCCTGCAAAAGGATAAATAATCTTTTTTATCAGGAGGTGAGTGTGTACCGTTAGTCGAATATTCACCAGTTAGAAAAAATAGAGAATGGAGGCAGAGTAGAGAGATGAAAAAAGGTAAACTGTGGTTGCTGTTATCCCTGTTGGTTATTACCGCCATGCTGCTGACCGGCTGCGGCGGTGGCGGCGGCGAAGAGAAAAAGGCTCCTGAAGGAGAAAAGGCTGCTGAAGGCGGCGACATCAAGATCGGCTTCCTGGGTGCCAAGACCGGCGGTCATGCTGCCTATGGCGTGGAAACCCTCAAAGGTATGCAAATGGCTGCCAAGGACATTAACGATGCAGGCGGCATCAACGGCAAAAAGATTGTTATTGTTGAAGAAGACCATGGCAGTAAGGTTTCCGAGGGTACTACCGTTACCCAGAAGTTAATCACCCGGGACAAGGTTGTTGCCATCGTGGGTGACCCCACCACCGGCATTACCAAAGCCGCTGCCCCCATTGCCCAGCAAAACAAGGTTGTCTTACTGTCCGCGGGCGCTGTAGGCACCGGTGTAGTTGAAATCGGCGATTACATTTTCCGTGATACCCTGCTGGATGCAGTGGCTGCTCCGGCGGTTACCAAATACCTAGGGGAAAAACTGGGTTGGAAAAAAGTTGCTGTCATTACCTCCATGAACAACGACTATAGTGTTGGTTTAACCAAACTCTTTAAAGAGGCTCTGGCTGCCAACAAAATTGAAATCGTAGCCGAACAAAGCATTCAGGACGGCGATCAGAACTTTGCCGCTCAGGTTACCGCCATTAAGGGCAAAAACCCCGACGGCATCATCTTTACCGGCTACTACACCGAGGGCGGCCTGTTCATGAAGGAAGCCCGTAAACAAGGTATGAAGGCTGTGATGGTAGGCGGCGACGGTCTGCTGTCCGACGTACTCATGAAGATGGGTGCCGAAGCTGTTGAAGGCAGCATGGTTTATTGCGGTTTTGCCGCTGACGAAGCCAAAGCCGGCGAAAAGACCAAGAAATTTATCGAAGCTTACAAAGCCGGCAACAACAATGTTCTGCCCGACATGTTTTCCGCCCAGGGTTATGACGCTGTGATGCTGATTGCCGATGCCATCAAAGCGGCCGGCAGCGACGTACCTGAGAAGTTCCGCGCTGAACTGGCTAAGACCAAGGATTGGAACGGGGTATCCGGCACCATTACCTTCCAGGAAAACCGTGAACCCATCAAGAGCCCTGTGTTCCTGCTGGAAGTAAAAGAAGGCAAGTTCGCTGTTAAGGATACTGTTGAAGTAAAATAGTAGATTTTCTTTAATTAAACAGGATTGGGGTTGCAGCCATTCACTTTACGTAAATGGCTGCAACCATTGTTTAAATACCCCCGGAAGGAGATGGTCCCATGGATGCCAGCATGCTGTCGCAGCAGATTTTAAACGGAATAACACTTGGAGCAACCTACGCATTGATTGCCCTGGGCTATACAATGGTGTACGGTATCATTCAATTAATTAACTTTGCCCACGGGGAAATCTATATGGTAGGGGCCTTCGTCGGGGTGTTGATGGTTACTGTGTTTCAACAAGGACTTTTGTTTTCTCTGGCTGCCGCCATGCTGGCCTGTATGGTCATGGGGGTTACCATTGAGCGCATTGCCTATCGGCCGCTGCGCCGCTCCACCCGGCTGGCGCCTTTGATTTCCGCCATCGGTGTTTCAATCTTTCTGCAAACCTTGATGACGAAAATCAAAGGTCCGCAGCCCGTTGCTTTCCCCCAAGTTATCAACGATGCCCTTTATAAAATTGGCCCCGTGGAGATCAGCAAAGTACAAATACTGATCCTAATCGTTGCCAGCCTGTTGATGGCAACACTGCATTTCATTGTGAAGTATGTAAAAATTGGCAAGGCCATGCGGGCCGCTTCGGAAGATTATGATACAGCTGCTTTAATGGGCATCAACGTCAACCGGGTGATTTCCTTTACCTTCGCCATCGGCTCCGCCTTGGCTGCGGCGGGTGGTGTGTTGGTAGGGCTGTATTTCAACTCGGTTTCCCCCTTCATGGGTGTTTCAGCCGGTCTTAAGGCCTTTTGCGCAGCCGTCCTCGGCGGCATCGGCAGCATTCCCGGTGCCATGCTGGGCGGCATCTTCCTGGGAGTGGCGGAAACCCTGGGCATTGCCGGCGGTTTTGATATGTATAAGGATGCCATTGCCTTTACCCTTTTAATTATTGTATTGCTTTTCCGGCCCACCGGATTGCTGGGACGACCAATCCAGAGGAAGGTGTAGGTAGATAGTCATGGATAGCTTTTTCAGCATGTTTTTAAATGACTACTATATCCAGGTATTGACAATGCTGGGTATTTATCTGATTGGTGCCCTGGGTTTAAACTTGATCACCGGGGTTACCGGTCAGCTCTCCTTCGGCCATGCGGCTTTTTTAAGCATTGGCGCTTACACATCTGCAATATTGAGTATTAAACTTCAAATGCCCTTCGCCCTGGCGATTTTGGCCGGGGGACTCATGGCGGGTCTCTGGGGGGTATTGTTGGGTTATCCTACCCTGCGTTTAACCGGAGACTACCTGGGGATTGCCACCCTGGGATTTGGTGAAATTGTTCGAGTTGTTTTTCTGAATATGACCATTACCGGCGGTGCATTGGGATTGGCGGGCATCCCCCGCAGCGCAACCTTAACCGTCGTATTATTTATCGTGATTCTAACGGTCTGGGCCATGGTTCGCTTGGAAAATTCCCGCTTTGGCCGTTCCCTGGTGGCGATTCGGGAGGATGAAATCGCCGCCGAGGCCATGGGCGTTAATATTACCACCACCAAGATTACCGCCTTTGCCATTGGCACATTCCTGGCGGGCATCAGCGGCGGCTTGTATGCACACTTAATTCAATACCTCAATCCCTCGGATTTCGGCTTCATTAAATCCTTTGAATTTCTTACCTTCATAGTATTGGGCGGTCTGGGCAGCATACCCGGCGTCATCCTTGGCACCAGCGTTCTCACCCTGGCACCGGAGTTTCTGCGCTTTATCGCAGATTACCGGATGATGGTGTACGGTTTGCTGATGGTATTTATGATGATTGTCCGCCCCAGAGGTTTGCTGGGCGGCGTACAGTTGAGCCGAATTTTTTCCAAGAAGAAAGCCCAACAGACAGGTACTTCCGCCTCCGGCGGGGCCAACTGATGGAGGTGAATTCATATGTCAAAGACAATACTGGAATTGGACAACGTTACCATCCGTTTTGGCGGCCTCACTGCGGTGGATAGTGTGGATATGAAAGTGGAAGAGGGGACCATCCGTGCTTTGATCGGCCCCAACGGTGCAGGCAAGAGCACCATCTTTAACCTGATCACCGGCATTTACCCCCCCACCTCCGGGGAAATCCGCTTTTTGGGCAACAGGGTTAACGGCTTGAAACCCCACGTCATTACGGAAATGGGAATCGCCAGAACCTTTCAAAATATTCGTTTGTTTGGTGAAATGACGGTTTTAGACAATGTTAAAATCGGTATGCACTGCCGCACCTGTACCGGCTTTTTGGGTGCCCTGATCCGCAGCCCCAAGGTGAAGGCCGAGGAAAGATCCATCGCAGAGGCATCCATGGAAGCCCTGCAGTTAATGGAGCTGGATCACAAGGCGGATGAATTGGCCATGAACCTGCCCTATGGCGAACAGCGACGATTGGAAATAGCCAGGGCTTTGGCCAGCCGCCCCAGGCTGATTTTGCTGGACGAACCGGCTGCCGGCATGAATCCCCAGGAAAAGCAAACGCTCATGAGTATGATTCGCAAGATACAGACCATGGGGCTTACCATATTCCTGGTAGAACACGATATGAAGTTCGTTATGAATCTTTCCGATCGTATTGCTGTTTTGGATTATGGCAGAAAAATTGCTGCGGGTTCTCCGGTGGAAATTCAGCGGAACCCGGCAGTAATTGCCGCCTATCTGGGAAAGGAAGTGGTCTAGCCCGTGCTGCTGGAAGTCAATAACCTGCATGTTTCCTACGGGGCTATTCGGGCGCTGAAAGGTGTTTCCTGCCAGGTTGGGGAAGGCGAAATCGTTGCTTTGATCGGTGCCAACGGTGCCGGAAAAACCACCACCCTGCGTACCATTTCCGGACTCATTCGTCCCCAGGAGGGTACCATTACCTATAAAGGGAAACCCATCACGAAAATGCCGCCGCACGATATTGTCAGTCTGGGTATTTGTCAAGTGCCGGAAGGCCGCCGGGTATTTACCAGGATGACTGTTTTGGAAAACCTGGAAATGGGTGCCTATACCCGCAAGGATTCAGCCAATGTAAAGACTGATATTCAAAAGGTTTTTCAGCGTTTCCCCAGACTGGAGGAACGTAAGACCCAGTTGGCCGGCACCCTTTCCGGCGGCGAACAGCAAATGCTGGCCATGGGACGGGCCTTAATGTCCAAGCCAACGGTATTGCTGATGGACGAACCCTCCATGGGTTTGGCACCGATGCTGGTGCAAGAAATCTTTGCCATCATCCAGGAAATTAATCAGGCCGGCACCACCATTTTGCTGGTTGAGCAAAACGCTCATATGGCTTTATCCGTTGCCAACCGTGCCTATGTATTGGAAACCGGTGAAGTGGTTCTGTCCGGCCCGGCCAATGAGTTGGCCGATAATCCGGAAGTACAAAAGGCTTATTTGGGTGAATAATAAGGTATAATCTAAAAGTAGGAATAAATCCTACTTTTTAGCGTGTATACAATATAATTTATGCTTTGGTGCTTTTTGCAAAAACGAACCGATAAATAATCTGAGATGTGTAAGGTTATGAAGAGAAGAACTAGCCCTTAAGGGTCCTTTCTCACATCCAACCTCTCACCTCTCACTTCTCAAATGAGGGTGATGACATGCATAAAGGCTTTTTAAACGTTAAAGACATGCTGTACAAAGACCTGCTGCCGGTTACGCCGGAAACAACCATCGGTGAGGTCAGGGAAAAAGGCATCCCGAGCCGCCCTGTGGTGCTGGTTCTGGAAGTGGACAGGCTGGTGGGGATATTGCTTTGGAAGGATGTCATAAACCGTAAATTGGAATCGGACGTCCAAGTGAAACAGGTTATGCGGAGGGATTTTTCTTCCCTGGATGAAGAGGATCAGCATCGTGAAATTCTGGCCTTCTTACCGGAACTGCGCTATCATGCGTTGGTCTGCAGGGACAGCCAGGGGGTGGTGCTGGGGGTTTTAACCTACGATCAGGTCTTTCACGATTTGGCGCTGCGGGTTTGTGAAACCGAAGCCCGCATCAATGCGGTGGTGGAGGCGGTTGATGAAGCCATCTGCATTGTGGACAGCACAGACAAAGTAATCACCTGGAACAGCCGGGCGGAGGAACTCTATGGCATTAAAGCCCAGGACATCGTGGGAAAACCCATCCAACAATTCTTCTCCAACCTGGTTGTTACCAGAATCAATAAGGAATGGGAAGAAATACGTTCCCTGCACCACCAGCCGGTGGAGGGCACCCATGTCCTGGTTAACGCCACACCGGTGCGGTTGGGGCCCAAAGTAATAGGCGGTGTCACCGCCGAGAGAGATATCACCGAAGTGGTGCAGCTAAACCAAAAATTAAACCAGGCCAGTTCCCAGGTGCAGCGTTTGGAAAACGAAATACACAAAATATCTGCGGGCAGAAATCCCTTTGCTACTGTTAAAGGTCATCACAAACGGCTGGTGGAGCTTATCAATACCGCCAGGAAAGCCGCTTCCACCAATGCCGTGGTGCTCTTAAGGGGAGAAAGCGGCACCGGCAAGGAGCTCTTTGCCAAGGCCATCCATGAGTCCAGCCCCCGGGCCGGCAGGAAATTCAGCGTTATCAACTGCGCCGCCATTCCCCCCAGTTTGTTTGAGAGTGAAATGTTTGGCTATGAAAGCGGGGCCTTTACCGGGGCAGACAAGCGGGGTAAAATCGGTGTCTTTGAAATGGCAGACGGCGGCACCCTTTTTATGGATGAAATTGGTGAGCTGCCTCTGGACATGCAGGTGAAACTCTTACGGGTGTTGCAGAACGGGGAATTCTTCCGGGTGGGTGGTTCTACTCCCATCAAGGTGGATGTAAGAATCATTGCCGCCACCAACCGGCCCTTGGAAGACATGATGGCCCAAGGCATCTTCCGGGAAGATCTTTATTACAGGCTGAATGTTGTTTCACTGGAAATTCCGCCCCTTAGGGAACGGCGGGAGGACATTCCCGAGCTGGTCTACCTGTTCCTGCAGGAGTTCAGCCAACTCTATCGAAAGCATATCAGCAAGCTGGAACCCGGTGTCATGGCTACTTTCCTGGCCTATGCCTGGCCCGGCAATATCCGGCAGTTAAAAAATGTCATCGAACGCATGGTGATTCTCACCGAAGGGGATACCGTGCCGGAGAGTGCCATTCCGGATGCTTTAAAAATCAGCACCCGCCAGGATCAAATGAACACCGTCGTGGGCTTGGCTTCGGTAACCGAGCAAACCGAGCGCGAATTAATTATTCGCACCCTAAAACAAGTGAACGGCAACCGCTCCGAAGCGGCCCGTATGCTGGGTATTCCCAGAAGCACCCTTTATTACAAAATGCATCAACTGGGGATCATGTAAAAAACCCGGAAGGGCAGTGTCCAAACACTTGTGTCCAACGGTCACCGGATATGTGCAAAAAATTATACAGCATAGCATTAAAATTGAGAATAACACGTTTAGTACGTGTTTTTTCTTTTGTATACACAATATTTATAAAATTAAATTTTATAAAAAATCCAATAAACAATAACCCTGACGGCGATCCGACAGGTGTTGCCGGGTACCCTGGCGAGAACTGTGTCCTCTATGGCACAGTTTTTGCATAATATCTCTTCAGAGGAGGTATCGCCCATGCGAATTGAGCAACATCCCATATTGGACTTTAAAAACGGCAATAAAGTTAAATTTACCTTCCAGGGACGGGAACTGGAAGGGTACGAAGGTGAAACCATTGCTTCGGCTTTGCACGCAGCCGGCATTCGCACCATGCGGGAGAGTGCCCATTTACATCGTCCCAGGGGTTTGTTTTGCAACATCGGAAACTGTTCGTCCTGTCTTATGGTGGTCAACGGCGAATCGAACGTGAGGGTTTGTGTGGAACGCCTGCGTGAGGGAATGGTGGTTGAAACCCAGAAGGGGAAGGGTGAGTTAAAGTGAAGCATAGGGAAATCGCCATTATAGGGGGCGGCCCGGCGGGTCTGGCCGCCGCCCTCAGAGCCGCCAATCTGGGGGCCCGGGTGCTGTTAATTGATCGCAGCGATTATTTAGGTGGTCAGTTAATTAAACAAACGCACCGTTTCTTTGGCTCCAAGGAACAGCGGGCATCCGAGCGTGGGATTGATATAGCACGGGAACTGGCCGCTGGAGTCACCGCCAACGAGAAAATACAGGTGATGACCGAAGCCACGGCCTTGGGTTATTACGAAGACGGTGTGCTGCTGGTGGAGCATCACAATAAAATCACGGCCGTTAAACCGGACCGGTTGATCATCGCCACCGGCGGAGCGGAAAAAAACCTGATGTTTCCCAATAATGACCTGCCCGGGATCTATGGAGCCGGTGCGGTGCAAACCCTGGTCAACGTCTTCGGCGTCAAGCCCGGAAAAAAGGTTCTCATGGTGGGAGCAGGTAATATCGGTGTTATTGTCAGTTACCAACTGCTGCAGGCAGGGGTGGAGGTGGCGGCCATCATTGAAGCCGCCCCGCGCATCGGCGCCTACTGGGTGCATGCCGCCAAGGTGGTGCGGGCCGGTGTACCCATCTATACCCGGCATACCATAAAACGAGCCTATGGAGAACAGGAAGTGTCCGGTGCCACCATCGTCCAATTGGACGAAAACTTGCAGCCGGTGCCGGGAACCGAAAAAGATATTGATGCCGACGTTATCTGCTTATCCGTTGGCTTAACCCCTTTGACTGAATTACTATGGCAGGCCGGTTGTCAAATGATTTTTGTTCCCGAGTTGGGGGGCAATGTACCCTTGCGGAATGAGTTTTTGGAAACCTCTGTACCCGGCATTTATGTGGCCGGGGATGTAGCCGGTATTGAAGAGGCCTCCGCAGCCATGATGGAAGGGGCCCTGGCAGGGCTGAACGCAGCGGCCAGCCTTGGCTATACCAGTGAAAGCTTGGCGTCTGACCGTAAGAATGTACTGGCGCAGTTGGCAGGGCTGCGTTCGGGCCCGGTGGGAGAAAAAATACGCAAGGGCCTGGCCCAGGCTATGCTGTAGATAGGAGTGATCAAATGCTGGCTCAAAATGGAATTCCAACACCGGCAGACCTGGCCGGGGTGCTTCCCCCGGCGGATCGACTGGCCCAGGGGCCGGTGGCCATTGCCGAGTGTTATCAAAATATTCCCTGCGACCCCTGCTACCACAGCTGCAAACAGGGGGCCATTCGAGAATTCATTGACATAAACGAACGTCCCCAGGTGGATTTTGAAAAATGCAACGGCTGCGGCACCTGCATGAGCCGCTGCCCCGGTCTGGCCATTTTTGTGGTGGACGCCACCTATTCCGACAGCGAGGCCCTGGTTAAAATCCCCTACGAGTTTCTGCCCCTGCCCGAAGCCGGTGAAACCGTCACTGCCATTAACCGGGCCGGCCAGGCAGTGGGGGAGGCCAAGGTTATCCGAGTGCAAAATACAAGGGTGCAGGATCGCACGGCCATCGTTTGGCTGGCGGTGCCCAAGGAATTGATGATGGAAGTGCGGCACTTCAACGTTAAGGGGGTGCGCTAAATGTGTGAAGCAAAGAACAAGGACCTGATCATGATGTGCCGTTGCGAGGACATTACCTTAGACGAGGTGCGGGACTATATAAATCAAGGCATCACCGATTTGGAACAGCTAAAGAGGTTACTCAGAATCGGGATGGGACCTTGTCAGGGCAGAACCTGTACACCCCTGGTGGTCAACGAACTGGCGAAGGCCACCGGACGACCTGTTAAGGAAATTCCTTTAACGGTTTTCCGTCAGCCCACAACCCCGGTTAAACTGGGCGTCCTGGCAGGAGGTATCGACTATGAATAAAACCGCAGACTATGTGATTATCGGGGGCGGTGTCATCGGCTGCTCCATTGCCTATAACCTGGCCAAAAAGGGTGCCAAAAATATCCTTCTGATTGAGAAAAAATACCTGACCAGCGGGGCCACCGGACGCTGCGGTGCCGGGGTGCGCATGCAGTTTGGCACCGAAACCAACTGCCTGCTGGCCAAAAACAGTATCGAGATTTTTGAGCACTTAGGAGAAGAATTGGATTACCAGGACAGCATCGAATTCAAACAGGGGGGTTACTTGCTGCTGGCCTACACCGAGAAGATGGTGGAACAGTTTCATAAAAACCTGGGCGTGCAGCATAAACTGGGCATTCCCTCCCGCTGGGTCACACCGGAGGAAGCCAAAGAAATCGTGCCTCACCTCAATACCCAGGGTTTACTGGGGGCTACCTTCTGCGGCAAAGATGGCCACTGCAACCCCTTCAAGACCACCGATGCCTATGCCAAGGCCGCCCAGCGACTGGGCGTGGAAATATTGACCTACACCGAAGTCACCCGTTTGCTGGCCCGGGAGGGTAAAATCACCGGCGTCGAAACCAGCAGGGGGGTCATCGAAACCCCGACGGTCATCCTGTGTGCCGGTTCCTATTCCCGGGACCTGGCCGCCACCATCGGCATTGAACTGCCCCTGACGCCGGAACGTCACCAGATATTGGTCACCGAACCGGTGGAAATGATGCAGGGACCCATGGTCATGAGTTTTTACCATGGCCTTTACTGCCAGCAGGTGCCCCACGGCAGCTTTGTCATGGGTTTAGGCGATCCCAACGAACCCCAAGAATACAACCAAAACGGCAGCTGGCAGTTTCTCCATGAGATGGCGGCCAAAGCAACCTTCATTTTACCCCCCCTGGCCAAACTGCGGGTGGTCCGCCAGTGGGCCGGCCTCTATGATCTGACGCCGGACCGTCAGCAAATATTGGGCAGTATGCCGGACTTTGAAGGCGTCCATTTAGCCGCAGGCTTCTCCGGCCACGGGTTCATGATTGCCCCCATGACCGGCAAACTGATGGCGGAACACATTTTAGGAGAGGAAACCAGCCTCCCCATCAGCATGTTTGATTTTACCCGCTTTGCCAGGGGCGAGCTGTTTGTGGAGCCTTCCGTGGTGTAACGCAGCGCATAAAAGGAATTACTCCTCCCCTTGGAGAATTTTAATAAAAATCAGCAGCAACATAGGAGTGTGAAATTCTTGAGAATTGCCTTAAACGAAGCCCGCTGCTCCGGCTGCCGCACCTGCCAGGTGATCTGCAGCCTGCACAACTACACAGAGAACAATCCAAAAAAGGCAGCGGTTAAAATTATCGGTCATTTCCCGTCCCCCGGCCGTTATGAGATTAAAATATGCGACCAGTGCGGCGTTTGCGCCGCCGTTTGTCCGGCCGAAGCCATCGGCGAGGAAGACGGCATTTACATCATTGATAAAGAAAAATGCACCGGCTGCGGCGAATGTGTTGAGGCCTGCCCCTCCGGTGCCATGCTGCAGCACCCCGCAGAAAAAGCCCCTATCAAATGTGTGGCCTGCGGTCAGTGTGCCGAATTGTGCCAACGGGGTGCCATTTACGATGCAGACACCAGGGAGGTGCAGTAATGAACGGTTACGGCGGTAATATTCTAAGAATTAATTTAACCACCGGGGAAATGAACATCCAACCCCTGCCTGAGGAAATGGCGAAGGAGTGGATCGGCCAGCGGGGCTTTATTGCTAAGACCCTCTGGGATGAACTGAAACCCGGCATCGACACCCTGGGACCCGAAAATAAACTGGTCATGTCCACCGGCCCCCTGGCAGGCACCCTGGTACCCGCCGGTGGGAAAGTCAGCTTCGGTGCCAAGTCCCCGGCTACTGGCATTTATGGGGAAAGCTGTATGGGCGGACATATTGCCGCCGAAATGAAATATGCCGGCTATGACATGATTATTATAGAAGGCGCAGCGGCCAGACCCTCCTATCTTTATATCAAAGACGATCAGGTGGAAATCCGGGAGGCCTCCCACCTTTGGGGCAAAGGTGCCATCCAGGCGGAAAAGACCTTGAAGGATGAACTGGGTGAAGATTTTCAAATCTGCACCATCGGTCCCGCCGGTGAAAAGCTGGTGAAATTCGCCTGCATTTCCCACGATTTTGGCCGCCAGGCCGGACGAACCGGCATGGGCACCGTCATGGGCAGCAAAAATATCAAAGCCATTGCCATCTGCGGCAGCAACAGTATTCCTCTGGCAGACATGACCGCTGCCATAGCCAAGGGCAAAGAAATGCTCAAGGGCTGTTTTGCCAAGGAGAACCTGGAGGAATGGCAGGATTACGGCACTGCCGGCGTACCGGTCTGGGCCAACAAAATTGGCGCTTTCCCCACCAAGAACTTCCAGTCCTCCTATCTGGAAGGCAATGAGAGCCTAGACGGTAAAATCATGCGCGACAAAATGGTGGTCACCGACAAGGGCTGCTTCGGCTGCCCCAGCCCCTGCGGCAAATACTGCTTTGTGAAGCCTTACAATGTTTACACCGAAGGCCCCGAATATGAAACCACCGCCCTCATTGGCGGCAACTGTGTATTTACGGATATTGAACAGGTGGGCTACCTCAACTACCTCTGTGATGAACTGGGCCTGGACACCATTTCCGCCGGTAATGTCATTGGCTTCGCCATGGAATGCTATGAAAAGGGCATTCTGAACCAGGAACAGGCGGGCATGGAACTGAAGTTTGGCGATGTGGCAAGCTTTAAATACCTGGTGGAAAAAATTGCTGCCAAAGAAGGCATCGGCAGCATTCTGGCCGAGGGTGTCAAATATGCAGCGGAACAGTTTGGCGGCGAATCGATAAAATTCGCCATTCAAATAAAAGGTTTGGAATGGAGCGGCTACGAATCCCGCAGCGCCCCGTCCAACATGCTGGCCTACATGACCTGCGACCTGGGAGCCCACCACAGCCGGGCCTGGTCCGTCACCCACGATATCGCCGTGGGCAGAAAGGTGCTGGAAGGGAAAGCACAGAAGGTCATCGACCTGCAGCACATTCGCCCCTTCTTTGACCTCATTGGCTGCTGCCGCCTGCAGTGGGTGGAAATTGGCTTCGAGCTGGAGCACTATCCGGAAGTCTTTCGCTACATCACCGGCTTCCAATATACCCAGGATGATTTAATGAAGATTTCCGAAAAGGTATGGAATCTGACCCGGGCCTTTGCCTGGCGGGAACTGGAGGACTACGGCAGAAAATACGACTATCCGCCGGCCCGTTTCTATGAAGAAACCGTCACCACCGGCCCCAACGCCGGGGACGTTCTCTCCAAAGAAGCCCTGGAATTCCTGCTGGACGATTACTATAAGCTGCGCGGCTGGGACCAAAACGGCCTGCCCACCAGAGAAAAGCTGGAGCAAATGGGACTAGAGTTTGTGGTACGGGAGCTGGAAGCCTACGGACGAAATCTGTCTTAGCCGACTAGGCTATAGGGTATTCCTTTGGGGTCTAGGCCATCAGCTTTTAAAACCAACAACCAACTGCCAAGCAAATCAACAAAGGAGTGAAACCTTTGCAAATTAAGATACGCGTTACAGGTCTGCTAACCGAATACTTTTCTGCCGGCAAAGGAGAACTCCTGTTTTCTTTGGAAAAGCCCTTAACCGTAGAAGAAATTTTGCAGCACATTAAACTGAATCATGAGTTGGTTATGACGGTGGTGGTCAGCGGGCAGCGCAGGGATTTATCTTACGTACCTCAAGACGGCGAAGAAATTGTACTGATCTCCCCGTTAGCCGGGGGTTAAGGTTCAAGGGAGGTTCAAGGGGACGGTTCTCTTGAGTCAATAGGGAAGGTCAACAGCTGGTTCAAGAGAAGCAGGAAATCGAATATTGAATGTCGAAGTCGTTGAACAAAAACTTTAACTTTCGACTTCCTGCATTCTTAGCACTTGAAAATTTTGCGCCGCATATAAAAAAACAATGCCTAGTTCATATAGAGAAGTCTTGTGAATGAACAGGCGCAAAACTTCCAAGTGCTCTTCTAAGAACCGTCCCCCCGAGTCTGCCGTATAATTGACAGCGAACGAACGGAAGAACTGTTCATTTTCTGATGATTTTTCTGAATATACTTAATAGTATAAAATATCATCGTTTTTAAGCACGTAGCGTTACCTCTCTCGGCGGTAAAAACTTTGACTTATTTTTGATTTAGCGATACTCTTAAGTTAATTATCTAAATAATCAAACAAAAGATAAAGGAAGACAAAGGAAGACAAAGGGACGGTCCTCTTGTCTGCCCTGTCAGGCAAGAGAGACGCAAGAACCGTCCCCGTGTCTGCCAGATTAAGGGGCGTGACATGGTGACAGACCTCTCATCCGTTCCCAGGCTAAGAACTGCCACGGTGGTCATCAACCAGGCCTGGTGTAAAAAATGCGGCATCTGCATCGCCTTTTGCAACAAAGGGGTGCTGGCTTTTGGAGAAGGAAACCGGTTGGAGGCGGCCCAGTCCGAAAACTGTGTGGGCTGCGGCCTCTGTGAAAACTTCTGCCCGGATTATGCCATAACCCTGGAGGTGGAGGAACAATGAGCAGTGAACCCCGCCTGGTGCAGGGGAACGAGGCCTGTGCTGAAGGAGCCATTTATGCCGGAATGCGATTTTATGCAGGCTATCCCATCACACCGTCCACCGAAATTGCTGAAATCCTGGCTAATAGATTGCCTCAGGTGGAGGGCAAATTCATCCAAATGGAGGACGAAATCGCCAGTATGGCGGCGGTGGTAGGGGCCTCCTTAACCGGAGCAAAAAGCATGACTGCCACCAGCGGTCCGGGTTTTTCCCTAAAGCAGGAGAACATTGGCTATGCCTGCATGGCGGAAGTCCCCTGCGTGGTGGTGAATGTGCAGCGTCTGGGCCCCAGCACCGGCGTGGCCACCGCCCCGGCACAGGGAGATGTAATGCAGGCCCGCTGGGGCACCCACGGTGACCACCCCATTATCGTCTTAACCCCGGCCTCTGTGAAAGAGACCTTTGAATTAACCGTCCGGGCCTTTAACCTGGCAGAGCAATTTCGGGTGCCGGTGATCTTGCTGATGGATGAAGTGGTGGGGCATATGAGGGAAAAAGTTACCCTGCCTCAACCCGGTGAATTATTCGTTGACAACCGCCTGAAGCCCAACTGCAGCCGGGAGGAATATTACCCCTACCGGGCGGATTTTGATAAAGCGCCCCCCATGGCTTTTTTTGGAGAGGGTTATCGCTATCACGTTACCGGATTATTCCATGATGAGAGCGGTTTTGCCACCGAAAAGCCGGAGATTGTTGATTGGCAGCTAAAGCGGCTGCACACCAAGATATACCGTCACCTGGATGAAATTATCACCTATCACAGCGAGCAGACAGAGGATGCCGATCTGGTGGTGATTTCCTACGGCGGCACGGCCCGGGCGGTACTCGGGCTGTCAAACTAGCCCGGCAAGAGGGATGCAAAGTGGGGATTTTCCGCCCCCAAACCATCTGGCCCTTCCCGGAAAAGGCCGTGGCAGAACTGGCTAAGGCCTGTAAGAAGCTCCTGGTTGCCGAAATGAATTACGGCCAACTGCTGCTGGAAGTGCAGCGGGTGGCTGCGGGTTGCTGCGAGGTAGTCGGCTGCCTGCAGGCGGACGGCGAGCTAACCAAACCGGAGACCATCTTGAACAAAATCAGGGAGGTGTATTAACATGCTCCCGGAAATTGAACAATATTTTCGTCTGGAGAAATTGCCCCATATGTGGTGTCCGGGCTGCGGCAACGGCATCGTACTGCACTGTCTGGTGAAAGCCATTGATAAATTATGCCTGGATCAGGACCGCACCGCTATGGTCTCCGGCATCGGTTGTGCCGCCAGGGCTGCGGGCTACCTGGATTTTGACACCCTGCATACCACCCACGGTCGGGCCCTGGCCTTTGCCACCGGCGTTAAATTTGCCAAGCCGGAGCTTAATGTTTTTGTTCTCACCGGTGACGGGGACTGCACCGCCATTGGCGGCAACCATTTTATTCATGCAGCCCGTCGCAATATCAACCTTACCACCATAGTATTTAATAACAACATTTACGGCATGACCGGGGGGCAATACTCACCCATGACGCCCAACGCCTGCCGGGCCACCACGTCTCCCTACGGCAACCTGGAACGCCCCTTTAATCTGGCGGAATTGGCCATTGCCGCCGGGGCAACCTTTGTGGGGAGAACCACCACCTACCATACCAAGCAACTGACGGACTTAATAATTGAAGGCTACAAAAATAACGGTTTTTCCCTGATCGAAGTGGTAACCCACTGCCCCACAGCCTTTGGCCGACAAAACAAGTCAGGCTCGTCGGCGGATATGCTGAAGTGGCAGCGAGATCACGGCGTGACGGCGGTGCGTTATGAAAACCTAAGTCCCGAGGAACGGGCGGATAAGTTTATCGTGGGTGTGCTGCACAAATGCGAAGCACCCGAATACACGGCGGAATACCAGAAACTTCAGGAAAAATTCCGGGGGAGGTAGGGATTATGCCAGGAACATGGGAGGTAAGACTCAGCGGCTCCGGCGGCCAGGGACTGATTCTCGCCGGGATTATTCTGGCCGAAGCCGCCATCATTGACGGTCAAAACGTGGTGCAGACCCAGTCCTACGGCCCGGCGGCCCGGGGCGGTGCCAGCAAGGCAGAGGTCATCATCAGTCCGGAAGAGATTGATTACCCCAAAGTGGAGCGCCCGGATGTCTTTCTGGGGTTAAACCAGGAGTCCGTCCTCAAATACATGGACGGCTGCAAAGACAACGCCCTGGCCATTGTGGATGCGGGCTTGGTAAGTCATATACCCCCCAGCAGGGCAAAGGTTTACCCCCTGCCCATCACTGAGACAGCCCGCAAGCAGGTGGGCCGCGAACTGGTGGCCAATGTCGTGGCCCTGGGTGCCCTGTCGGCCCTCTCGGGCATGGTCAGCCGGGAATCCGTCGCCACCGCCCT